>JAICPV010000379.1 GCA_025929655.1 Pyrinomonadaceae bacterium | reverse complement strand
GTGCAACGAGTCATCCGAAATGAGTAAATCTCGACGAGAAATGTGAAATGGTTCGGCGGAACTAAGTCGAGATACTCGATTTAGGGAAAGTATTAGGGACGATGCAAAAGCCCGTAAACAATTGACGGGCTAATTTATTGATTAAATTGGCTCCGCAGGTAAGACTCGAACTTACAACCCTTCGGTTAACAGAAGGATATTTCAAAGTGCACCGAGCACCACCAGACCGCACTAAGATTATTGGCTACTATGCTTTAGCATCATTTTAACACTCCGTGATGGTCGGTGATAATGTGGCACACTTGAGGTGTTTTCGGTAGGTTATGACACAAATCAATTCACAAAACTTTACCGTGAACTTAGATTAGATTGTTCTCGTATCGACGCCATAAACGGTGCCTTCACATTTGAATGCGAGCATTTCGAAAAGCTCGAATCAGCTACGCGTCAACAGTTGCGCAAAATCAAAAGGTGGCAAAAAGTAGGAGCGGAAACCAACAATAAGTATTCCCGTATAGTTTCAACTACGGGATAGAGTTGTGCTCAGTCCGCTAGAGCTCTAGCGGCAAATTGGGTTGCTTGATCTTTGTCAGGAAATTCCCCCACGACCTCAACTTCATTCTCCAAACCCTTTAAGATTTTAGGGACGGTGTACGGCGGCGGCATATAAAAAAGTCTAAGCGGGGCACCAAATGGCCCACGTATCCCTAATTACACAAATCGAACAAACGGCTACGGAAACAGATGGAAGAAGTTCCGCCGGTATACGGCGGTTGCTAAAATTTTAGCATTTCGTTGTTGACAAGTCGCGTGCCAGGTGCTAATTTCTTAGCAATCGAGATCCAAATGGCTAAGACTTCACACGATCACTTATCCCGACGCGAGCGTGAGATCATGGATATCATCTACGAGCGCGGAAAAGCCACCGTCGCCGAGGTGATGGAAAGATTGAAAGACGCCCCTAGTTACTCGGCCGTGCGGGCTCTCATGCGGATCCTGGAGGAAAAGGGTGTACTCAAGCATGAACAGCAAGGTCAGCGGTACGTTTTTATTCCCACGGTCCCGCGTGAGAAGGCGAAGCGGTCGGCGCTGAAGCGGATGCTCAACGTATTTTTCGACAATTCCACCGAGTCCGCAGTCGCAGCTCTCCTTGAAATGTCCCACACCAAACTGACGGACGACGAATGGGACCGGCTAGCGGCGTTGATCGAAGACGCGAAAAGAAAAGGCTGAAATGGACATTTTTCATCTGTTTTCAAGTAAAGGTGTGGAATGGCTGCCGCTGCTTTCCGCGCTTTGGCTGAAGAGCATAGTTTTGCTCGCGTCCGCGGCCCTACTCGCCCGATTCTTGCGACGCTCATCGGCAAGTATCCGTCACCGAATTTGGCTCGCCGCGATGGCCGCCCTGTTGATATTGCCGCTGGCGTCCGTCGCTTTACCGCAGATCGACCTCCCGCTCTTGCCATCGTGGCTATTCTCCGATCAGGTCGCGGTTCAGGCCGGCCCATCCTACTCGTCGGTGGAAATTTTCGATAAAGCCGGAGAAACCGGTTCTTCCCATTCTGCCGCACGCTCGAGCGACGGTGCTGTCCCCGATGTGCATCACCGGCAACCGAACCGTTTTTCGTTCCCGTCTGTGGTGGTTCTAATTTGGATCACCGGCGTAGCGTTCCTTCTCGCCCGCTTCGTAATCGGGACCTTGCACGTGCACCGACTTTTGAGGCGCTCCCGGGAACCCGCCGACAAATCCTGGTCGAGAATCGGAGCCGAACTCGAGCAGGAACTGGGGCTCAAGCGAAAAGTCAGACTACGTATCGGCGATGCAGGCATCATGCCGATGACGTGTGGGAGTCTATCGGGCACGGTGCTGTTGCCGTCCGAAGCCGAAGGGTGGAGCGCCGATCGACGACGTGTTGTCCTCCTGCACGAACTGATACATGTCAAACGGCGCGACGTTTTGATCCGAACACTGGCTCAACTGGCCTGCGCTTTCTATTGGCTCAACCCCCTTGTTTGGCTTGCGGCGAAAAGGCTCCGCAAAGAGCAGGAGTGGTCGTGCGACGAGCGCGTTTTGGAGACGGGCGTGCTCGCGTCCGATTACGCTGCGCATCTGCTGGAAATCGCGCGCGGCTTCCGAGCGAACCGATTGTCTGCAGCTGCGACCACGGGCATGGCGCGTCCGCCCCGACTGCATGACCGCCTCCGGGCGGTCCTGAGACCAGCGGGCCAGCGTAACTGTTCACGGCGTACGATCGTGATATCGGTCTTCGTAATGTGCGGTCTTTTCATTTCAGCGGCCGTCACGCGATTTGTCGACGCTGGACGTTATGAACCCGCGGTGTCCTCTAACACCGTGAAGGCTTCCGTAGGCCCTGAGCTATCAGGAAAATGGTCATCCCGCGCCGATCGGACCAGCACCGATGGCAATTTGGCGGCTCCCGACTATCGCCAGATAACCTCCCAGGTTTACGAGCCACCGCTTTCAGAGTCTGTGACGCCGCAGGTTCTTTCCGATCAACCTGCTGCTGCACCGACTGCAACGCCAAAGGTGATCGTGGAGATCCCGGCCCATGAGCTCGACAGTTTCACAGATGAAGAACGCGCGAGGCTTTTGAGCAACGGGATCGGGCCCGCGTTCATAAAGGAAATGCGCGATGCGGGTTACGCCCGGTTGGATGTTGCCCAGTTGATCGCGCTTTTCAGCAATAGCGTGCGTGCCGATTATGTCGCTGGCCTCCGATCGGTCGGATATGGCGGCCTCTCGACTCCGGATCTCTTATCGCTCAAAACCAACGGCGTTACCCCTGAGATCATCAGGTCGTTCCAATCAACGAGACACGCGAATTTTCAGGCGAAGAAGTATGCTTCGATGCTTAGCAACGGCGTCACGCCCTCGTATTTGCGCTCGCTTAATGACGCGGGCTATAACTCGTTAACCGCAAATGAATTGGTGGCGATGCGCCTTGCGGGCATCACGGCGGAATTCATCCGCGACGCCCGCGCCCGCGGTTATGGGAACCTCTCTCCTAACGAACTGATCGAACTGAAACGACACGGGATCCCCTGATCCTTCGACAAAAGACGCTACAAAGGAGGCTGCACATGAAGACAGAACTGGTGGTTGGACTATTGATTATCGCGGCTTTCGCCGTTCCTTGCACATTTGCCCAGCAGCCCGATGCGAGCGCGTTCGTCGGCATGGTCCGCCAGGCGCAGGAAAGATCGCAGGCAAGCGATT
>JAICPV010000401.1 GCA_025929655.1 Pyrinomonadaceae bacterium | reverse complement strand
TTCTAGTTCGCCAGCAGCCATTTTTCGGCTTCCCCTACGTCCCTAAAAAGCTGCATTTTCACGTTGAGATTGCGGAGGATGCCTTTGGCGGCCTCCGGAATGTCGTAATTCTCGTATCGGTCGACGAAGGCGAACATTCGGCCCTTTAGCATTCCCGCCACCGGCCCGATCACTTCAAGCATTCCGGACATTGAGATCATTTCGACGAAATTGTGTTCGAGCAGGATCTTTGAGCGGCCGAGCTTTTCGCATTCGTCGACGATCTCTTTCCAATAAGCCAGTCCGATCTCCGGCGTAACCTTTAGACCGCCAACGATCGCATAGAGGTATTCGCCGCGATCTTCCATCTCAAGCGAATACGGTTTGTCGTCGTCGACCTTTTCCATCCGCCTTTTATATATTCCAAGTTCGGATGGATTTCAAGCCGTCGGCCGGCTTCGTTGTCAAATATACGAGCAGGCAGGGCCTTTACCCGGTCGAGCCATCGGCCTTTTCGGCGGAGCTTTTACCCTTGCCGGACCCTTTCTCTTCGTCGTCGCTCGGCGTTCTTTGCTTTTCCGAATCCACCTGTCCCTGCGCTCGCGATGACGAACCGCCCGGAGGCGATTCGCCGCTCCCTTTCATTGCGGGGCTCCCGCCGATCCGCTGTGCTTTGTTTGCCATAGTTTTTTATTTTGCGGCGCCAGAACTTTTTCGGGGCCGCGGTTAATTTTACTTGCCCCGAGTTCCCGAACTCTTTCCGGAAGACGAAGTGCGTTTCGACGACTTCGATCCCGAACCCGAAGACTTTGACGAACCGCCGGATTTCGAACCTGACGCGGACTTTTTGGTTGAAGATCCGCCGGAACGGCTGGTTTTCGATCGGCTTGACCCGCCTTTTGAAGCGCCGCCCTTCGTTGAAGACGAACGTGAACTGCTGCTCTTTGAGGTAGTAGAACCTTTCGACGATGAACTCTTCGAAGTAGAACCGGAGGTTTTTCTGCCCGACGATCCTGAAGAAGCACTCCGCGAAGCACCGGACGATTTGCTCTTGCTTCCGCCGCTGGATGACTTGCCGCTCGACGAGCGCGACGATCCGCTTTTTGTCGAGGAAGAGCGCCCGTTTCCGCCGGAGCCTTTGCGTGTTGACCCCTTGGAAGACGAAGATCTTCCCGACGCGGTTCCGGCGCTTCGGCCTCCCGCAGCCGAGCCGCCTTGCCCGCTCGGGACCAGCGCAGCCTGAACGACATTTGCGGCTCCTTCCACCGCGCCTATCGCCGCGGCCGTGGCTAGGCTGCCTGCCGCTTCAGCCGCTTTCGCGAGCAGGCCACCCTTGCTGCTTTTTCCGGTCGACCTTTTTGATGAAGTACCCTTTTTCGATTTTGATTTAGTTGTTGCCATTTAGCTTCCCCTTTTTCTAAACGTCGCTACACGAAATGAATAAAGGAAAGCGCGGGTGGTTTTAGTCCACTAACAGACAATAGAACGTGAGACTAGGCCGTGTGCGAATTGGCCAGGAGCGTCGGATACTTACCGGTCCAGCATGCGGCACACGACGAGGCTTCGTCGATCCCGATAGCCGCGAGCATCCCTTCGAGCGAGAGATACCCGAGCGAATCGGCGCCGATGTACCGGCAAACTTCTTCAACGGACATCTGTGAGGCGATCAGATCGCCGCGGTGTGGAGTGTCTACGCCGTAATAGCATGAATGTGTGGTCGGCGGGCATGAAATTCGCACGTGCACTGCGGCCGCGCCTGCGTCGCGAACCATCTGGACGATCTTTTTCGACGTGGTCCCGCGCACGATCGAATCGTCTACCAGAACAACACGCCGGCCATTGATCAGATCTTTGATAGGATTCAATTTCAGCCGAACTCCGAACGACCGGATCGATTGCGACGGCTCGATAAAGGTCCGCCCGACGTAATGATTTCGGATGATCGCCTGACGAAAGGGAATTTCGGACTGCGACGAGAAACCGATGGCCGCGGCCACGCCGGAATCAGGCACCGGCACGACAAGATCGGCATCGACGGGATGTTCGACGGCGAGCTGTTTGCCCATTTTGTGCCGCGACTCGTTCACCGATCTGCCGTAGATCGTCGAATCGGGCCGAGAGAAATAGACGTGCTCGAAGGTACAGACGGCGGGCTGCTTTTCGGGAAACGGCTTTCGGGCCTCGATCCCGTCGGCGTTAATGATCAGCATTTCGCCCGGCTCGATCTCGCGAACGTATTCGGCGTCGATCAGGTCGAACGCGCACGTTTCGCTGGCGACACACCACGCGTCATTCAATTTGCCGAGTACCATCGGGCGAAACCCGCGAGGGTCGCGAACCGCGATCAAGGCCTGAGGCGTAAGAAATAACATCGAAAACGCGCCTTCGGTTTCGCCAAGTACCTTTTCGATCGCTTCGACCGCGCTTTTTGCATGCGTTCGCGCTATGCCGTGAAGGATCGTTTCCGTGTCCGATGTGGAAGAAAATATCGCGCCTTCGCGTTCGAGCTCGCGCCTTCGCGCTTCCGCAAAAGGCAAATTCCCGTTGTGGCAGATGGCGATGTCGCCGCGCTGGCAGGTGACGGCGAACGGCTGCACTTCTTTGATCGTATTTTTGCCGGTTGTCGAGTAGCGCGTATGACCGATCGCACTCGATCCCTTCAACCGACGCAGGACCTCTTCGTTCAACACGTCTGCAACAAGGCCTTGTGATCGGAACTGATGAAGGTCCGTGCCGTCGCTTGAGACTATTCCGCACGCTTCCTGGCCGCGATGCTGAAGCGCGAACAGGCCGAGCTGCGTCAGAGTGGACGCCTCCGCGTGGCCGAAGATGCCGAAAACGCCGCATTCTTCCTTGAATTTGTCGAGGACTAGGTCCATACCTTCCATTTTAACCGCACTGGTGAATCCTGGCATTCTCACTCAGGCGAAAGTTTTCAGCTCTGCGTGAGCGACGGCATCGACTGCGAATCCAAATGACTCCGCTGGCCGAAAAGCTGCGTTTTGGAAAGATACGCCTTGATCTCGCCGGCAAGCACGCCGTGCATTATCGCGTTGTCA
>JAICPV010000476.1 GCA_025929655.1 Pyrinomonadaceae bacterium | reverse complement strand
GCCTGTGCTGTTGTCGGTTACGGTAACCGTCGCACCGGGCAAAAGGCCGTCCGGCCCGGCGACTGTGCCGGACAGACTGCCCGTGGTGCCCTGCGCCATTACCGACGCAGCAGAGAACAAAACGGTAGCCATGATAAAAAGCATGGTTACCGTTCTAAAACTCCATTTTCTCATAGCGTAATTTCTCCTCTCGAAAAACGATTAAAGGGGGTTCACAAACTGTGTGTGTTTAACAAACTTGATTTGCAGTCAGAATGGAAGCAAGTGTTATGCCACCTGCCCCCTACTCGAACGGTTGGTCACATTTATTTTCGGGGGCACCCTCTATGCGCCGATAACTTCTATTTTTACTTGGGTTAACCGGACGAACGGTTGAACGGCTACAAACTGCAAAAGTCTCGTCGAAACGGACCTTTCCATAGAAAAAATTGGATTTTCTACAAAAATTTCGGACGAAATCCAAAAAATCATTCAATCGACCGCAGGACTGAATTTCACTACAAGTGACAGTCAGCGCCTATTGCCGCTCGCTTTTTAATTGTTTGATGGTCGCTCGCAAGCGCTCTGCGTCGGGGGTGTTCGGAGCGAGTTTTAAGTAGTTTTCCAGCTCCTTCGCGGCCCCTGTCTTGTTCCCCCTGGCGCTGTAGAGGATCGCGAGCAGGCGGCGGGCTTCGTTCATCTCGGGGCCGCCGGTTGATAGGGCCGCAAGAAGCTCTTTTTCGGCTTCGGGAAATTTGCCCTGGTTCGCCAATGACTGACCCAGGAAATAGTGCGTAACGGCCGAATCTCCCTTTATCGTTAAAGCTTTGCGCAACAAGGGTTCGGCATCCTCCCAACGCTTTTGTCCAACCAGCAGGATACCGTAATTCACAAGAGGCATGAACGCGTCGGCCTTGATCTTCAAAGCGGATCTAAAGGCGTCTTCCGATTTCGCGAGCTCGTTAAGTCTCATGTACTGTATGCCCATCTCATTGAACGCAAGCATGAAACCGGGATGATCTGCGATGGCCAGATTCAATTGAGCGACGGCTTCGGCACGGTTTCCGGACTTGCCGAGTTCGAGGGCGCGATTGTAGAGCTCCAGCGCCGACTTTGGCACCCCGGCAGTGTCGGCATTGACGACGCCGGGTTTCGCGTCTGTGTTGGCTTTAGCAGCGAGACGAATGCTCAAGTTTTGCGTAACGGGTGGAAAACTGCGCGGCTGGATCAACGACACCGTCTGGGAAAAGGGCTGAAATTCCTTTTCTTTATCGATCACGATCGTATAATCGCCCGCCGGAAGGCCGCGGAATGCAAAGTTTCCGTACTCGTCCGTCATCGCCGTACGATCACCCTTTGTCATCGATTGCAGCCGAACCGCGACACGCCTCTCGAGCCGGCCGCCAGAATGAAGAACCGTGCCCGTGATCGCATTCGATCCTCCCATCCCCGCATCGGTCGCACCGGGCGGAATAATAGCCTGGCCCTTGATCGGCACGACAACAAAGAGGACAAAGAAAAAGGCAAATAACAGATCGATCCCTCTAATATTCGACATGGCGTATACCTCGGTCCATCAACGATCCGTCCTACTCCGCCGTCATGGACGCAACGTTAGAATAAAGCGGGCGTTGCCCGGGAGTCCGGCAACGCCTCAAAAAAATGGCGGATCGAGTTTTCGAAATCCAAACGCGATCCGCGCGCATTCATCGGAATCACCGGATCAGAATCTCAACTGTCCGATAAAGTTCATGCTCCGCGCGTTGCCGCGCGTAGTAGTGATCAAGCCGAACGTTGACGAATCAAAATTCTGTGTTCCGAAGATAAAATTCGCGTGATTCAAAATATTGATCGCCGTAACCTTGAATTCTAGCCTGACCCGTTCCGTGATCGGGATCCTCTTCGTCAGGCTGAAGTCCAGGTTCCAGTATTCCGGACCGTCGAGACTATTCACCGGGAAATTACCGAACGTACCCGGGGCCGGAGCCGTCATAAGACCCTGTTTGAGCCTCGACGCGGTGATCTTTCCTGCCGAATTGAACGTGAGATCGAGCAGATCCGGGTTGACAAAAAGAATACCGCCCGGGGTCTTGAAGATCCCGAGATTCTTCTTGAACTCGTCAACTGTGATCCCAACCAGCTGCGCACCATTGTTCGCCGTGCTGCTGGTGAACGTAGCTCGGCCCGAGGAAACATAGAACGGAACGCCTGTCGACCAGGTATAGATCGCCCCGAATGTCCAACCTCCTACGAGCATGTTGAGGAGCCTATTGGCATCGCTCATGAATGTTCTACCGTTCCCGAAGGGAAGATCGTAGATGCCGTTCGCCACGAAACGCTGTGTCTGATCCTGGCCCGACCGTCGATAATCCAGGTCCGGATCTCGAAGCGTTAGGCGGTTGACCAGGTCGCTCTGGTTATTCCCCTGAGCATCGACGGCGTCGCCCATCGCCTTGCTCCAGGTGTAGTCCATCTGGAACTGCAGGCCATGCGAGAACCG
>JAICPV010000196.1 GCA_025929655.1 Pyrinomonadaceae bacterium | reverse complement strand
GGGCCGGCGATAAGTATTTTCAGCTTGCGGTGGCTTCTTCAGCCTGTTCAGGCTGCGGTTTCGGCGTCGAAATGTAAAGGATCCGCGTACAGCTTTCGCATGTGATGATCTTGTCACCCCGTTTTACTTCGAGCGACATTTGCGGCCGCAGTGACATGAAGCACGCGGAGCATGAACCGTTCACCACCTCTGCTACCGCGATACCGTCCCTGCTTCGCTGAGCAAGGCGATTGTAAACTGCCGCGAGGTTTGCCGGCAGCGTTTTGAAGACCTCTTCACGCTTCGCCGTTTCGCTATCCAGTTCAGCCTTGCCGGCCTTCACTTCCTTGTCGAACGCGGACAACGCTTCGTTGCGTTTTGCGTCGTGCGAGTTTATCTCATCGGCTCGCGACTCGAGCTCTTTTTCAACTTCCTCGCCGGCAGCCATTTTTTCCACGATCTGCGTTTCGAAGGCTGCGATCTGTTTTTGCAGCGCATCGGTCTCGCGCATCGCGGTCTCGTATTCTTTTTGATTCTGCGCGTGCTTCAGGTTGCGCTCGGCACGCTGAAGATATGTTTTGTTGTCGGCGATCTGTTTTTCAAGATCGAGCCTTTCGGCTTTCAGCGTCTCGCCGCGATTTTGCACCTCCCGAATGGAAGAAGCGTGCTGGTCAAACTCTTGTTCGATCTCAGCACGCTTCGTATCCGCGGTCGATATTATTTGTTTCAGCCGACGGATGTTTGTGTCCGTCTTTTGTAAATCTATCAGTTTCTCAAGCTCTAACTTCACTTCTTTTCTTTGCTCCCGAAAACTTTTTCCTCAAGTAGTTTATCCACTGTACGCTGAAATACAAAATTAGTTATTTTCATCGGACCCGGTCTCTGAGGAAAATATCGAGGTGACGAACCACATCTTCCGGCCTAAAAGGCAATTTTGAAACCGCGTCGTTTCGTGTTTCGAACCAGGAATGTGCGTCGCCATTGGGTCTTAATACCAGTTCCGCGTTTCTTTCCGGAATTCCGAAATGCTTTATCCGCGCAACTGCCATAGCGCCGAGCCGCATAAAACCGTCGGCAGGTCCCCGCGTCCAACCGGTTTCCAGGGTCAGGCATCTCAAACCGCGGGTCAGACGGAGCAGCGATCCTCGCATATTTGCGTTTCCGTGTCGAAAAGTATGTGGTGATTCGCGTTCGACCGTGACGTTTCGTGCAACATTTTCGGCCGAAAGCGCCACGCCGATAAATGCCTTGAACAGATCGTCGGCCTCGCGCTGCCGCACGCTGTCGTTCGCGGCCTTTAATGCGAGATAGTCCGCGATGTCGTCGCGTCCGGATAGGCGGGCATTTTCGATCGCGTTCGCAAGCTGCTTGGCCAATAACGCCTCGAAGTCGTTCATACGTACCTGAGAATATGTTCAGCCCGAACCAAACGCAATTTCGTGTTATGATTTTCGAATAACGCCCAGGCCGAAGCTGGTCCGCGGACCGGAAGCAATAGGAATTCGCTGTATGAAGTTTGTTCTTTCACTGTTCTTTCTTACCGTTCTCTCTGGATCCGTTATCCCGCAGCCGCCGAAGGCGTCAAATGGCAGCAAGCCCTCTTCGATATCGAAAAAACCGGCCGCGAAGGCTTCCGTAAAAAAAGACGAAAAAACCCAGTTCGAGAAGGCCCTGGCCTTGGAAAATGCCGAGCAGAAGGCAGCGGCTTTGGAGAAATTCCTTGTCGATTTTCCGAGTAACGAGTCGCGCTCTCAGGCGATCGAAGCTCTGACGACTGCACGCGTCGCGGCCGCACAAGCTAAACTCGAATCCGGCGAACGCGACGCAGCTTTGAAACTCCTTCGGAAGGCGGTCGATGAAGCGCCGGTTCCTTACCCCGACAAGCTTT
Organism: Pyrinomonadaceae bacterium; assembly: GCA_025929655.1. GTDB lineage: Bacteria > Acidobacteriota > Blastocatellia > Pyrinomonadales > Pyrinomonadaceae > OLB17. The sequence goes on along the minus strand of JAICPV010000196.1, from coordinate 3,472 downwards.
TCGCCGATTCGATCTCGAAGGTCCCGATGCTTACATTCTCGATTGCCGGGGCGACAGCGGCTTACGAATCAGCGGCGGCGATCGAAAAGAACGCTGGTTCTAACGTGCAGCAGCTCCTGTTCCTGGCCGACTTTTATCTCAGAATGGAAAACGGCGGCGAGGCGAAACGGCTCGCGGAAGCCGCTTTAAAACTGGATGAAAAGTCCTCGGCTGCATACCAGACCCTGGGCATGGCGAACCGCTTGAATTTCGACCTCGAAGCTTCCGCAGCCGCGTACGAGAAGGCGGTGGAACTCGACCCCGAATCAGTTTTAGCGAAGCAAAGCCTTGCCGAAATGAAGCGCGCGATCGGCAAGCCCGAAGAAGCCGTCGCCATTCTTTCCCCGCTCATAGAGAAAGATCCAACCGATCTGCGTTCCATCAACGGACGCATACTTGCGCTCTTCGATGCGGGAAAGCGGACGGAAGCTGAAACCGAATTCACGAAGGTGACCGAAGCGGAGCCGGGTAATTTCATTCTACTGTCGGGTGCGGCTTATTGGTACGCGGCGAACGGCGAAAATACAAAGGCCATCGATCTCGCGGGAAAAGCGATCGTGGCGGAGCCTCGTTACATTTGGGCACACATCGCTTTGGCACGCGGCCTGGCTGGCGAGGGGCGTTTTATCGATGCCGAGCAGGTTTTGCTCAAAGCAAGGAAACACGGAAATTTTCCGACGCTGGATTATGAATTAGCTTCCGTGAAATTCAGTGCGGGATTTTATCGCGAGGCTGCCGAAGAACTGCAAAAAAGTTTCGTCGTCAAAGAGGGTGCAGTCGTGACAAAGCTGGGCCGGCGGATCGACCGAAGCGAAAAGAATTTCATCGATCTGCTTTCCGCGGAGCGGCGTGCCAGCATCTTGCAACCGAAACCCGCTGACAGCCCGGCCACTGCCGAGAAGATGCAAGCTTTGCTTGTGTTTGCGAATCTTCTCGGCGAAAAAACGGTTGATGAGGCAGCGGTCGCCGACGCAGCCGCTGCTTTCGCGGACGGGGCCGACAAAATGCGCTTCCACCGGCAGATGTTTGCGGCGAACCGACTCGCGGAACGCTCCGTCGCCGCACCGAAAGTTTTGGAGCTTACCAAAGCCGCGGTCGTATCCGTCGACGACGGGCTAAGCGTACCCCTGGCCGCCGCGCCGATAATGGCGAGCGAACTTTACGCAAGCCGCGCTTCCGCTATCGCGACTGATAAGTACGTTCTCGTCCCAGAGGTTTCAAAGCAAACACTCTCGGCGATCGCTCGCGGCCGCATCGAAGAGCTCGCGGGCATTGCGCTGATGCAGCAAAAAAATAACGCCGAAGCGGCGCTTCGGTTCCGACGCGCGCTTAGCATTCTGCCCGAAAAAAGCGCCTGGTGGCGTACGAGCCATTGGCGGCTCGGGACGGTGTTGGAGGCCGATGGAAAGGACAAGGAAGCTCTGGACGCATATGTGAAAAGCTACATGAGTGATGAGCCCGACGCCGAGAAATACGGCGTGATCGAAAGCGTATACAAACGCGTTAACAATGGGACCGACGGACTCGATGCTCTGGTGGGAGCTAACCCATCGAAGCCGGCAGAGAAAAAGGCAGAGGCTACGCCCCCAACGGCCGCTGAAACTAAAACCGAAGCAAAAGCAGAGGACAAAGCAAATAGCACAACTGGGATCAAAACGGAGCCGTCGCAGGAAAAGAACGCGGAATTGACAGAGGCTAAATCGGTGGAAGTATCGGTTCCGCCGGCTCAGGAAAAAGACCAATCAAAAGCAATTGAATCGCCTTTGCCGCAGCCCGAGACGAAAAAGGTCCTTGAAGAAAAGCCACCGGAAAAGGAACCAACCCCAAAAGAAAACGAGTCAAGGCCTACCGAAAATACCCGGGCGCCGATAGAAAACATTACAAAAACGACGGATGACCAAACCCCGAAATCGTTGGAAAAAGAAGCACCGCCGGCTAAACAAGCAGAAAAGAAAGTAGAAAACGAAAGCGGCGCAAGATCTTCGGGCGATGGCGAGCCACCGATCAAGGCGACGAAAGTTGAAGACAACAAGGCGGAAGTAAAAGCATCGGAAACGGTTGCTGAAGAGACCAGGACGCCGGATGCCAAGCCAACGCCGAAGCCGCTTTTCGAACCGGTCGTGATCGAAGTCAAGAGCAGCAAGCCAGCGAAACTACTGGGCGGATCAAGTGGGAAAGACATCGATCTGAGCACCGGCGAACGCCGCGCCCGCGTGGTGGAAGGGAAAGAGATCGCGGGCGAAGCGGTACCGCAGTGCGCGCTCACCGTCAGTCAGAATAACATTGCGTTGACGGGTGGAAAAGGCAGCATCGGAATTTTGGCCAGCGTTGAAAATGGCGATATCAAAGAGGTGAAGTACAGCTCCAGCAGCCCGAAGGACATCGACGTGACACTCGACTCAGAAACACCCGGAATTGCGGGCAAAGCTTTTTTTGTCGTGCGCTCGCTGACGGAAGCGGCCGGCGAGTATAAGGTCAGCTTCACATCTCCCTGCGGCAAAAAGGAAGTGCAGGTTCGCGTTCGCTAACTTACGCTTCTTTTTCCGAAAATCTCAAGGTCGCCAGGGCCGCAAGCAAAAGAAAAAACAGCGCATTTGAAGGCGTCCGCAGTGGAAAATCGAAAAAGCTGTGGATCGCGATGCCGAAGCAGCCGGCGAGCGCGCCGATCGAGATGCTTCGGCCCAACTCGCTGCGCGACGATGCGATATTTCGAATCCCGTTTCGAAAAAGCAAAACCACGAAAACGGTGACGCAGAGAAAACCGACGATGCCGCCGTCCGCCAGCATCTGAAGATAATCGTTGTGCGCCTGCTCGATCCGGAACGCTCCGCTCAGGGTGTCGTACCGTGTGAACGCATTCCCAAAAGCGTCCAGGCCGGCGCCCATCATCGGGTTCTCCTTAAAGATCTCAAAGGCGACTTGCCAGTAATGCATCCGGCCGCTAGAGACGTCGGTCTGCATTTGCTGGAGGCCGAAACCGCGCAGCATCGCGTCTCCGCCGCCGAGATAAAATACGAGACCGACGATCAGAAGTGCTAAAGCGGCACCCGCGATCAAAACGGAAAAACTTCGCGCTGCTCCTTCGGATACTCCGCTCTGGAGGCGCTTCTTCGAGACTCTCGGCAAGAGATATGACGCCGTTGCGGCGAAAACGAACACGCCCGCAAAACTGATCACGCCGCCCCGTGAACCCGTAAAAATGAGTGCAGTGGTCATCAGGATCGCCGCGATGACAAGGAACGCCTTTCGATCGCGTTTCAGGCCGCTGCCGAGCAAAAGGCCAAAGACCAGGCCGGACGTCATTTCCATGAATCCTGCGAAATGGTGCTGGTTCACAAATGGTCCGAACGGGATCGCCTGCGGCGTGGGCCGCATTCCGTAGATCGTTTCCGGATTGGCAAGACGCTGAAGGATACCGAAAAAGGCGAGCAGC
>JAICPV010000106.1 GCA_025929655.1 Pyrinomonadaceae bacterium | reverse complement strand
GTAAACAGATCGATCGAGAATATCGCATATGTCGAACGCCTACGCCTCTTCGATCTTGTGCCGTTTGAGGATCCCATAAAGGCGCGGCCGATAGATCCCCAAAAGGTTCGCGGCTGCCTGTTTGTTTCCGCGAGTCCGCTGCAGCGCCGCCATAGCGATGCTTCGCTCGACCTCGCCGAAAACGTCCTTTCGCTCCTGGTCGGACGCGGTCTCGGGTAATCTGTCGACGATCAGCTTTCCCGTCACCTCGAACATCTCGCGTTCCGAGAGATCGCCCAAATCAAGGCCGGCGCCGCCCGGCCCGTGATTGTTGTAAGAATGTTCGACAGGCGTCACAACAAATTCCTCGTCCGACTCGACCGGCAGGTCCAGCCGTTCGATAGTTCCGTTCTTTGATAACAAAAGCGCCCGTTCGATCGTGTTCTGAAGTTCTCGCACGTTTCCCCGCCAGTGATAGCGAAGCATCTGGCTGTAACATTGAGATGAAAACCGCGAATCAGGCCGATCGTATTTAGAAGCGAATTGCTTAAGGAAATACTCAGCTAACACAGGAACATCATCCATGCGCTCGCGGAGCGGCGGAATAGTGATCTCGATGGTATTGACGCGGTAGTAGAGGTCCTCACGCAATGAGCCGTCATTGATCGCTTCAAACGGATCGCGGTTGGTCGCACATATCAGGCGAAAGTCCGCTTCGCGCATTTTTTCGCTTCCCACAGGCTGATAAGCCTTTTCCTGCAAAACGCGCAGAAGCTTTGGCTGCAGGTCGATCGGCATTTCGGCGATCTCATCGAGAAGCAAGCTGCCGCCGTTCGCCTGGCCGATGAATCCGGTCTTGTCGGAGTTCGCACCGGTGAAGGCACCTTTTACATGTCCGAAAAGCTGTGACTCGATCAGTTCCTTCGGCAAAGCCGAACAATTCACCTTGACGAACGGCTTAGAGTTGCGCGAGCTCTTGTAATGGATGGCGTTGGCGATAACTTCCTTACCGGTCCCGGATTCTCCTAGGATAAGGATATTTGCATCCGAATCCGCGACGTTATCGATAAGCTCGAAGATCTGCTGCATCGCACGGCTGCTGCCGACTACGCCTTCATACGCTTCCGGAATGGTCAGCCGGCCGCGGAGGGTTCGTATCTCTTCGGCTTGCCGCTGGTTGATCTTATACTGTTGGCGGCGTTCGACGGCGTTCCGAACGTCGATCATCAACTCGCCGAAGTCGACCGGCTTCACAATGTAGCCGAAGGCTCCGACCCTCGTCGCCTCGATCGCTTTTTCCGCCGAATCGTTCCCGGTTACGACTATTATTTCCGTGTTCGGGGCCAAGCCCCGCGATTGAGCAACGAGGTCGATCCCGTTAATGTCAGGCAGATTCAGGTCCGTAAGGATGACGTCGAAATCCTCCTTGGATATGAGGTCTAAGCCTTCTTTTCCTGTTTCAGCCTGAGCGACTTCGAACCCCTCGCTTGTTAACTGATAAGAAAACAGGTCGAGCGTGTTCTTATCGTCCTCGATGATCAATGCTTTTCGCAGTGAATTCTCCATTTGCGTTTAAACTGTGTATAAACGATTGTATCAAACTCGTTTGCGGATCGTAGACGCGAAAACGGGTGCACGCAAAGCTGAAATTAGCATCTAAAAACCGGCCCTTTTGGTAAACTTGATTCCACCGAGGAAGTTTCTCATGCAGATCGCGGCTGAAATGTCTCAAAACGAACAATTCCCGGAAATTACAAATAAAATATTTGCGCGCCTGTTCGAGCTTTACGGGGTTTTGGACACGTCCGGCCGGGTGATCACGATGGCTGGGACGATATTCGAACGTACCGCGACCGAGCCAAAGCTTCTACAGAATCAGGTGTTTTCCGAAACGGCATTTTGGCAGTCCAGCGAGGCAAATTCGCGCGCGGTGATAAACGCACTGCGATCTGCCGTAGAAGGCAAATTTGTGCGGCTGAATGCGAATTTTCGCATCAGTTCCAAGGAGAAGCTGCCGCTGGAACTGAGTTTTGTACCCGTCGAAGAAAAGGAATGCATTTTTGTTTCCGCTCGTGTAGTGGAAAGGCCGAAAAAGAAAAAACCGGCAATCGACGATACGGCGTCGCACCTGCTTTTCGCCGCGGAGACCGCCGGCATTGGTCTGTGGTATTTGAGCGCCGAGCAGGGAGTCATTCGCTCGACTCGCCAGTTCAGCGAAATACTCGGGCTCAAGCATGGCGAAGATGTGAGCTTTGCGTCGTTTCTGGAGGCTGTTCACCCCGACGACCGCGCAACCGTCAAAGAACTCGTTAATGAAGCCGTGCGGTCCGACGATTATTTCGAACATTCGTTCCGGATGGTATCGGAGGACAACAATACCGAATGGGTGAGCGTCGAGGGCAAATCCTTTTTGAAGGCGAACGGCGATCCGGATCGCCTTGTTGGGATCGTGCGCAAGATCACGGATGAGAAGCTGGCCGCGCAGGAATTGGAGCTCGTTTACGAAAGAGAAAAGGCCGCTCGCGACGAAGCCGAGCTCGCCAATCGATCGAAGGATATTTTTTTAGCGTTTGTATCTCACGAGCTTCGGGCGCCTTTAAATTCGATCCTCGGCTGGTCGAACATTCTGCTTACGAAGGAAGTTGACGAGAAAACCAGGTTGAACGCGATCGAGACCATCGAGCGAAGCGCGCGGATGCAGACGAAACTGATAAACGACCTGGTCGATTCGGCCCGGGTCGCGTCGGGGAAAATTAAGCTCGAGTATCGGCCGACGGAGTTGGTCACCGTCGTACGCAACGTGATCGACGCGCAGCGCCCGGCCCTCGATGCGCGGGGCCTCTCGTATAGTTCCGATCTGGGCGAGGAAAAAGTTTACGTAATGGGCGACGTGAACCGGCTTCAGCAGGTCTTTGGAAACATTCTGTCGAACGCGATCAAGTTCACGCCCGCCGGAGGCAATGTAAGCGTTTCCGCCACCAGATCGAACTCCCATGTAACCGTCGTAATCGCCGATTCGGGCGAAGGAATAAGTGCCGATTCTCTGCCGACGATCTTTCACCAATTTTCCCAGGTGGGCGCCGGCGAAAAGAAGAGCGTCGGCCTCGGGCTCGGTCTTTCCATCGCTAGAACGCTTGTCGAACGCCACGGCGGAACAGTGCACGCCGAAAGTGAGGGAGTTGGAAAAGGTTCCAGGTTCGTGGTTTCGCTTCCTGTGCTGGAAAGTTCAAAATTGGAGCGTAATTCGGGGCCGCTGAGGTCCCCGGTTTCGCAGAAGCTGCTCGCAGGGCTGACCGTGCTGATCGTGGAAGATGAAAAGGATTCGCGGGATGTTTTGAGGCTTTACCTCGAGAATAAAGGGGCGACCGTTCATCAGGCGGAAAACGTTTCGGCCGCGCTTAAGATCCTGGAAGCTCTCGATGCAGCTCCGAGCCTGATCATTTCGGATATTGGTATGCCCGAAGAAAACGGCTTGACGTTCATCAAGCGCGTCCGGGCCTCGGCAAACGAATCCATCGCTACCACTCCGGCGATCGCACTGAGTGCTTTCGCAACCGGCGATTACAAATCGCACGCATTGGAAGCCGGCTTTCACCAGTACGTTACAAAGCCGTTTGATCCGCAATCGTTCGCGCAGGTCGTGATCGAGCTCGCCCGGAAAAACTAGCCGAATCGAGCTTCGACAACATCGCCGGTTTTGACACCGAGCCTCGCCGTCAGCCGGGGATAGGTTTCGTATTCGACCTGCAGATCTTCTATTCCGAGCAGCATTTCAGCCTCGGCGATCGCTGTGACCCGCCCTTCGATCTCCATATACGATCCGAAAGGCAGCTCATCCAAAACGATCTCGGTATCACGCAATCGATATGTCTTTCTCTTTTTCTCGTAGACAAGAATGGGCCGCAACCCGATCTTCTCCAGGATAAGTTGAACGGATTCGGCGTCGCCGATCACACTCTCGTATTCGAGATGCTGCTTTGCATCGGACTCGGACTTTTGACGCTGCTTGAATGCGATCGTAGACCGATCGTCGGTAATTCGAATTCGAACGACCGCCCCTGTTTCGAAGAGCTCCCTATTCGAAAAAAGAGTGTTTTCTTCAAAAACCGCGCCGCAGTATTCAGCGCCGTATGCAACCAGCGAGGCGGCGATCTCTTCGGAACGTTCGGGTGTCAGGCGATACTTTTTTTCGATCTCGATCGCCATCTCTTACGACTGCCTGACCCATTTCAGCATTTCCGCGATCGTTGCCCGCTTGCCGTACATCAGCATCCCAACGCGATAGACGCGCGCGGCGAACCACACTAAAGCGATGATGGCCGCGATGTTTACCACGAACGATAACGCGATCTGCCAGAGCGGCGGCATCTCGGCGAGTATCCGTACAGGCATCGTAATAGGCGCCAGAAAAGGTGCGATCGAAACCCAAAACGACACGTTGGAACCGGGATCCCGGATCACCGCAAAGCAAAAATAAAACGCGGAGAGCATTATCAAAACCGGCGGGAAAGCGAACTGTCCGCCTTCCTGAACGGTTGTGACCATCGAACCGATCAACGCAAACAGAGAAGCGTAGAGAAAAAATCCTATCAGAAAATACCCTACGAACATCAGCACCATGAAAGGCGTGATCGTGGGCAAGGTCTCCATCAGCGGCCCCAGATCCGTCTGAAGAGCGGCAGCGCTGATCAAAATAAGCGCCGACCCGAGCCAGATAGAAAATTGAGTCAAGCCCGCCAGTCCTACGCCGACCAGCTTGCCCATCATTAGTTCGAATGGACGAGCGGACGAGAACAGTATCTCGGCGATACGCGTCTCCTTTTCCTCTACGACCGCGCCCATTATCGCCTGGCCGTAAATGACGAGCGTGAGATAGATCATCAAACCGATCGCGAACGAAGCGGCGAAGGTCCCCGAGGTATCCTTTTCCGCCCCGGATTCGTCGATCCCCTTCGAATCCAGATTGACCTTGCTGCTTAGATTCGCAACTTGCGCCTCATCGATATTCGCATTGGCGAGCCTTACCGATCGCACCGATGCGTTCAGTGCGTCGATAAGAGTGTCATTCGAGATAAAGTCGCTTCCCTTCCGCGACCTGAATTCGAATTTGACTTCGGGATCGTCTGCGTTTGAGGGTATCAACAAATATCCGTCGACCTCGTCCTTTTCGATCATTCGAAACATGTCGGCCCGAAGATCGGTTTCGCTTTGCCCCGCGGTCGCGACGGGCACGATCACGAAATCCTGCATGAACTGCGCGGCGCTTTGATGCATTCGCTCCTGCTGGTCCGCGGATATGTTTTTGAGTTGGTCACCGGATGCTTGGCGTGCGCGTTCGAGCAGCCGGGCCGTTGAGAGGTTTTGTTCGAGCCGGGGAAGAACGGCCCCGGTCGGGTCGGCGACGGCGATCCGTGTCGGTCCGCCCTTTATAGAGAAAATGATCAGCGGTATGACCGATACGACCAGGAGGATCACCGGCATCAAAAGGGTTCCGATCAGGAAGGACCATTTGAAGACCACTTTGCGATACTCGTGTTTTACGACTGCCAGGAATTTACGCATCGGCTCCTTTCACCTTGTCGATGAAAATATCGTTCAGGCTCGGCTCGATCTCTTCGAATTTCGTGACCTCCGCTTTCGAGTCGACCAGCTTTCGCAGCAGGGCGCCGGATCCAATGCCCTGTGCGAGCTCGACCTCGAGCTCGTCCGCATTGTGTATCGTTCGTGCGACCAGCGACCGATCGTTCAACACGCCGTTCAGATTTGTGCCGCGGACCGCGACCAGATTCTTGCCGTAGCTCTCCTTGATCTCCCGGAGGCTGCCGCCCAGGACCTTTTCTGCCTTGTTGATCAGGATTATGTCCTTGCAAAGTTTTTCGGCCGTCGACATTAAGTGTGTCGAAAAAATGATCGTCTTGTCGGCGGTCCGATATTCGTCGATCACCCCGATGAGGAATTCAACGTTTATCGGATCGAGGCCCGAAAACGGCTCATCGAGGATCAGCACGGCCGGGTCGTGCAGTACGGTCGCGATAAACTGTACCTTCTGCTGCATGCCTTTCGACAAGTCCGTGGTCTTCTTTCGCTTCCACTCGGAGAGCTCCATTCGGCCGAGCCAATCGTCGATCCGTTTGTCCGCGTCGGAACGGTCGACCCCTTTCAGTGCCGCAAAATACCGCAGCTGGTCGACAACGCGCATTTTCTTGTAAAGCCCGCGCTCCTCCGGCAAATACCCGATCCGGTTCTGCAGCTTGTGCGAGATCTTTTCGCCGTTCAGGGTGATCGTTCCTTCATCCGGCGCGGTGATGCCCACGATCATTCGGATGGTAGTTGTCTTGCCTGCGCCGTTAGGCCCCAAAAATCCGAAAACGCGGCCCGCATGGACGTCGAAGCTTAGGTCCCTGACGGCGGTGAAATCGCCGAAACGTTTTGTGATATTGGAAACGCGGATCGTAACGTCCGCACTTGGTTGAGGCATCCTTGCAGTTATTTTCCTTGTGAACTGCCGGTTTTGCAATCGGCATGGGCGGGTGTTGATTCGCTGCTCGTTCCCTGTATAATCCGTCCGGATGGAGATCTTCGTTTACAGACACGGGTCCGACAAGGTGGAGGAAGGATTTTCGTTCGACGAACTTCCCGAGCTTTTGAAGGAGAAGGATTCTGTGATCTGGGTCGATCTGCTCGGCGAGCGCCCCGAACAGGTGGAAGAAGCAAGGCGGATCATGCTCGACATCTTTCAGTTTCACCCGCTTACCGTCGAAGACTGCATCGAAACAAAAAATCAGCCGAAGGTCGAAGCTTTTACCGATTATTTCTATTTTATCGTACACGGTATTAAGGCCGGCGAGACAGGCCCGGGTAACTTTGTGACGAAAGAGCTTGACGGATTTCTAGGGCCGAATTATTTAGTTACTTTTCATACCGAGAGATTCCGTTCGATCAAAGCCGTGAAACAGCAGATACGGTCAAGCCCTTTTGCTTGTCGGCGCGGCGCCGCTTATTTGCTGCACCAGGTACTTGACCACATCGTCGACCTTTACATGCCGATCGTCGACGCGTTTGACGCAGAGATCAACGAGCTCGAGGACCGCGTTTTCCTGATGCGCAAAAGCGACAATGTGATCCTCGAGGAGATCATGGACCTTC
>JAICPV010000162.1 GCA_025929655.1 Pyrinomonadaceae bacterium | reverse complement strand
AATTCCCCGGCCGACCTGCGGCAGCTTAAGGTCGAAGACCTGCAGGAGGTCGCCGACGAGGCTCGCCAGTTCATCATCGACACGTGCTCTCGTGTCGGCGGTCACACGGGAGCGTCCCTCGGCGCCGTGGAGCTGGCGGTCGCGATGCATTACGTTTTCGATACGCCGGCCGACCGGCTGGTCTGGGATGTAGGTCACCAAGCGTACGCCCATAAGATCCTTACCGGACGACGCGATCGGCTTCATACGATAAAACAGCACGGCGGACTGAGTGGTTTTCTTCGACGCGCGGAATCGGAATACGACACATTCGGCGCCGGCCATGCCTCGACGTCGCTTTCGGCAGCACTCGGCATGGCGATCGCCCGGGACAAGAAGAATGAAGATTTTCACGTGTGCGCGTTTATCGGCGATTCGAGCCTCGCCGGTGGAATGGCGATGGAGGCGATCAACCAGGCCGGACATCTGAAATCACGGCTTATTGTCATCCTCAACGATAACGGAATGTCGATCGCGCCGGCGGTCGGTTCGTTGAGTGGCTACCTCAACCGCATCAAGGAAGCGCAAAGCTATCAGAACCTTAAGGAAGAGATCGGCGACGCCCTCGGAAGCGTTCCCGGCATTGGACGTCATCTGCGTAATGCGGCGAAATCCGTGAAGGACGCGATCGCTGCTGCTGTTTTGCCGGGGGCACTCGTCAACGAACTTGGCTTCAAATATATCGGTTACGTTGACGGCCACAACGTCGCAAACCTGGTCAAGGCGTTAGAGGAAGCGAAGAAAATCGAGGACGGTCCGGTGATCGTTCATGCGTTGACGACAAAAGGAAAAGGCTTCCCGAACCCGGAAAAGAATTACTACGCATATCACGCGACAGGCCCGTTCGACCCCGCAACCGGCCTTCCGTATAAATCAACCAAGCAGGCACCGCCGACCTACACCGAGGTTTTCGGTAAGACGATGTGCGAGTTGATGGAGCGCGATGAAAAGATCGTTGCGCTAACCGCGGCAATGCCGGACGGAACGGGTATCGATTTCGTGCTCGAAAAGTTTCCGCAGCGAGCTTTCGATGTAGGTATCGCGGAGCAGCATGCGGTTACGTTTTGCGCAGGCATGGCATGCGAAGGATTGAAGCCGGTTGCCGCGATCTATTCGACATTCCTGCAACGCGGTTTTGACCAGGTGATCCACGATGTTTGCCTGCAAAACCTGAACGTGACCTTTGCGATGGACCGCGCGGGTATCGTCGGAGCGGACGGCCCGACTCATCACGGCCTTCTCGATATCGCCTATTTTCGCGGCTACCCGAACATGGTCCTGATGGCGCCCAAGGACGAAGCCGAACTGCGGGACATGATACTGACGGCAATCGAGCACAACGGCCCGTCCGCCGTCCGTTATCCGCGAGGCAGCGGCCTTGGGGCGGATATCTCCGCGGAGCCCAGGATCATTGAGATCGGGAGAGGCGAGATCGTCCGCCACGGTGACGATGTCGCGGTCATCGCGTACGGAACGATGGTGCAGCCGTCGCTCGACGCCGCTGCGAATCTTGAGAAAGACGGCATCGACGCGACTGTAGTGAACGCGCGGTTCGTAAAGCCGCTCGACGCGGAATTGATCCTCGATTTAGCAAAAACGCATCGGCTGATCGTGACGGTCGAGGAAGCTTATCTCGCGGGCGGTTTCGGATCGGCGGTGATGGAGCTGCTCGAAGCTAATGGCTTGCAAGATCGCGTCAAGGTGGTTCGGATGGGTGTTCCGGACCGAATTGTTACGCACGGCGACGCGAAACTTTTGCTGGGAAAATATGGCCTTGATGCCGAAGGAATTCATCAAAGAGTAAAACAGGCCGCCGCCGGCCTCGGGCCGTCGCAATCCAAGAAACCGCTTCGAGCGGTTAAATGATCTAAATGGCGAAACAGGAAAAAAAGAGCAGCGGAACGCCCGTTGCGATCATTGTCGGAGTTTTGGTGTTGGTCGTTTTCGGCGGCTTTCTTTTTTATCGCTCGTCGTCGACGCCCTCAAGAGGTAACACTAATGTCGCTTCAAATGGAACGCCAATTCCGCGCCCGACTATTAACCCGAACGCACCGGCCGGAGCAACACCGCCGACTTCTGTCGGAGCGCCGAATGCGGCGGTTACGGTCGAGGAATTTGCCGATTTCCAATGCGGTTCGTGCGCGGCATCGTATCCTGTGTTGAAGGACCTGATCCGCACATATTCCGGCAATCCGAATTTCCGTTTCGTCTTCCGTAATTTCCCGCTCCAGATGCACGACAAGGCTTATGATGCCGCCGTGGCCGCGGAGGCCGCCGGTCTGCAAAATCCCGCAAAGGTGTGGCTGATGCACGAGCAGCTTTTCACCAATCAGCAAACATGGGCTGTCAATCCCAATTATCGTGAATTGTGGAACGAATACGCACAAAAGATAGGACTCGACGTCGAAAGATTCAAAGCTGATATGTCCGGTATGGTGGCGAAATCGCGCGTAGATCAGGATCTGGCACGTGGCCGCGCCATCGGCATCTCATCGACACCGACGGTGATCGTAAACGGGAGGATGATACCGTACACCGAGGTCACCGCCGCGGGAATGCGCCGCATCGTGGATACTGAGCTCCAGGCGGCGGCCGCACCGCAGCAGCAAACCGCTCCGGCTAACCGATGAGCGACGCGAAAGAACATATCGAACCGGCACGCGGCCGCTGGATACCTTTCGCGGCGGCATTCGTCGCGATCGCAGGCCTCCTCGACGCGGTCTATCTAACAATTAAACATTACACCGCAGAGCCTGTTCCCTGCAGCCTGATCGAAGGCTGCGAGACGGTCCTTACAAGTGCTTACGCGGAGTTTGCGGGAATACCCACTGCCGCCTACGGAGCGCTTGCATACTTCGTCGCCTTTTCGCTGGCTATCCTCGCGGCGTACGGCAACCGCCTGACGTGGAAGCTCTTCGGCGTCCATGTCGTGATAATGGTACTCGTGACCTGCTGGCTGCTTTATCTCCAAGCGTACGTGATAAATGCGTTTTGCCAGTTTTGCTTGATCTCCGCTCTAACAACGTTTTTGCTGTTCATTCTCTTCATTATTTCGAAAGTGACCCGCAGCTCCGTCTGAAACCAAAACACCAGTTTCCTCGAAACCGGTAGTGTGAACTCCGTACCCGTTCGAATACTTGTCCGGGAGGCGTCATTTTACACACCCGTGGCGAATAAGTTAGCTTTATTTAGTCTTTCGAAACGACGATCACGCGTGCCACAAGCTATCTTAAAACGCATCGCCGACGGTGAACAGGACGCCGTTCAGGACTGCCTGAAGGCGTACGGCGGCCTTGTATGGTCGTTGGCTAGAAGAATGCTGCGGAATACCGATGAAGCCGAGGACGCGGTGCAGGAGATCTTCGTCGACATTTGGAAAAACGCTGCCCGGTTCGACGCATCTCAAGCATCGGAGACAACCTTTGTCGCGATGATCGCCAGACGGCGCTTGATAGATAAGATCCGTTTCGCCCAGCGGCGCATTTCAGCGGATTCATTGGAAGACGCTCTCGTTGAGCCGGCAGGAAGTTCCGACAAAGAGATGCAAACGCTCGTCGAAGGACGTGAAGCGATGAAAGCCCTCGGGAAGCTTCGCCCCGAACAGCGGCAGGTGCTTCAGCTTTCGATCGTCCACGGCCTATCGCATCAGGAGATATCGGACGCGATCGGAATGCCGCTCGGGACCGTAAAAACTCACGCGCGTCGCGGGCTCTTGCAGGTCAGGGAAATTTTGGGATATGGAAAACTTGCGAAGGAGGTGACGGCATGAACGAACAGAAAGAAGAGCGCTTGCTGGACCTCCTTTGCAAACGTGTTTCAGAAGGCCTTACGGCAGATGAACAAACCGAGCTTTCGGAGCTTGAAACGACCGTCGATAGTCCCGTGGATCTGCACTCGCTGGAATTGACCGCGGCGGCGATCGCGACATCGTCTGTACGTTCCGATGAACAGATGCCCGATCATTTGAAAGCAGGTATTTTGGCTCGAGCCGACGAACACTTCGCCGAGCAAAACAAAGCGAGCGATCGGGTCGTCCGAACCAATGTCGAAAATGAAAAAACTTCGATGCCGATTTGGGGCTGGCTCGGTTGGGCCGCTGCGGCGATAGCGTGTATCGCGCTTGCGGTCAATATTTATCAAACGCGCTCCGATGACCGCGCGACTGGATCGCCAACACCGACTCCGGTGCCGCAAATCGTTTCACCTGCGGAAAAACGCCAGCAGTTTCTGGCTGGCGCGACCGACGTGATCCGTGCGGACTGGGGACAAGGCAATATGAAAGACTTGACCGTCGGCGGAGACGTGGTCTGGAGCGAAGCGAAGCAGGAAGGTTACCTGCGGTTCCGGAACCTTCCGCAAAATGATACTTCGCAATACACGTATCAGCTTTGGATCTTCGACGAGTCTCAGGATGAGAAAACGCCGATCGATGGCGGCACGTTCGACGTCAACGCCGATGGCGAGATCGTCGTCCCGATCGACGCTGCGCTTCGCGCCCGCGGAGCAAAAGCGTTCGCCATAACAATGGAAAAACCGGGCGGCGTTATGGTCTCAAAACGCGAAAAAGTAGTCGCGCTCGCCGCGGTGAAACCTTCGACGGCATAACGGCATCCACGGCGGCTTGCCCGTCGCGCAGAAAGGATCTCGATTACAACAAGCAGAGCATCTTCGGCGCTATCCGGCCCGTTTCGAAACTCTCGGAGCGATACCCAATCAGCTTTCGAATCTGGTCGACTACGGTCTTCCGGGCTCGTACTTCAATGACTACATCGCTAACCGTAACGCCGTCACGCTCGACGACATGAACCGCACAGCGAAGGAATAACTCTCCTCTTCGAAGATAGCGATCGTCGCCGGCGGCGACCGCGGAACGATCAAACCGGGCCCGAAAGAGCTAGGTTGCCCGATCACTTTGATTGATGTGGCGGCGGAAAATGGTCCGGATCAAGTTTGCGGCGTTTGATTATGAACGCCTGCGATCTCTTCGTCTGCAAGACCGCGGAATGAAAGTTTATAGCCTTCGTAGATCGCGAGGCCGTAAAAAAGCAGATCGATCGGGCTGAAAGTCTCCTTCATGATCTCAATGACCATTCCCGGGGACGATACGAATGCGGAGAGGACCAGGAAAATGGAGGACTCTTCGATCTGGGACAGGGCTATGAACGACGCAAGGAGGTTCCCCAACAGGCAGCCAAAGAGCGAAAAGGCCGCTCCCGCCAGGCCGAATCTGTTAGTCACACCGTTCCCGAAATACCGGACCGCGTATCCGACCAGGACGCCGACGCCGATTGCCATAAAGCCTATCTGGTAGCCGGTCGCATACGTGACCAGCGCCCACAAAAACGCGGCAACGACGGAAGACAGCAGACCTGCCAGGATCGCCGTTCCCAAGTTTTGTTCCGCGTACCGCTTATTCAACAGATTCTGAACTTTCTCCTGATCCACCTCAGGAGCGGTAGTTTGTGGGGGTTCGGGAGTGATCGAATAGCTCATATATTTATTTTCGGATCAGCACAACGGGAGCTTGTTCGGCAGCATGGACCTTTCCAAAAAAGGCCTTTACAGTCTCATACTTTTCCGCCGGCACACTTGAACGTTTCAGCGTGAGTGCCCGTTTGTAGACCAACGTTGTGCCCGTGACGTTATACGTTGCGGAATATTTGCCAAAGGACGTTTCCAGATCCAAGGCGTTCGGGATCTCGTCCACGGAAAACCCTGCCGGCAGCTCGATGTTAACTTCTTCGGAATATGCGGTCGAATCAACGACGAATGGCGTAGTGCGCCGGCCTTCGGTCACCGATAATCGTCCAAGTCGACTGATCACAGCGGGTTTGAAGACCATCAGGCGGTCCTGCATTATCTGCGCGTACGAATCCGCTTTAAGGCCTAAACTGAGTTCAAAGCTGGCATTCTGCGGATCGTCCTT
>JAICPV010000504.1 GCA_025929655.1 Pyrinomonadaceae bacterium | reverse complement strand
AGCGCGATCGCCTGCAGGTTGGCCTGCTTCGAAGGATGCGAGATGTCCACCATGATGCCCCAGCGGTTCATCTCGGCGATGACCTGCTTGCCGAGCGGACTCAACCCGCCGTGCAGCCAGGTGTTGGTCGCCTCGCCGGTGTTCGAATCGGCGAGCTGGCTGTGGCCGTTGTGTGCAAGAGAAAAATATCGCGCCCCACGGTCGGCGAATTCTTTAATTTTGGAAATGTCGTTGCCGATCGGATATCCATTTTCCACGCCGATCATCGCGACGAGCTTGCCTGATTTCGCAATGCGTCTTACGTCTTTAGAAGTAAGCGCGAGCTCGATCTCGTTCGGAGCGATCTTTTCGGTCAGGCGATGGATCGCGTCGAATTTGTCGATCGCATTCTTGTACGCCGCTGCATAACCTTCGTCTGTCAGCGGGCCCTGGCCGGTGTAAACGATGAACCATGCGACGTCGAGGCCGCCCTTGCGCATCTTCGGCAGCGTGACCTGCGTCGGCAGGTCCTGCGTATAGTTGACCGCGTCCGTGAAATTCGCGACATTGATGTCGTCGTGGGTATCGAGCGTGATGACGTCGCGATGGATCTTTGCCGCTTTCTCTACAAGTTTCGGATCATCGCCGTCGTTTTGAGCGAAGACCTTTTGCCCTGGGAGAAACGAGGCGAGCAGCGCCAACGTAATGAGGATTTTTTTCATGTCGATAGGATACAAGAAGAATTCAGAATTCAGAATTTGGAACCTGCGGCGCCTTCTGAATTTATATTGCAATTGGGAGCAAATTCCGCCATATTCTTCATATGAAACTAATCTGCTTCGTCCTTTTTTCAATGGTGTTCTGCGTTTGCACTCAGGCGCAGGCAGTTAAGCCCGTCTCGGCGAATGTGGCAAACAGTTCAGCCCTAGCGCGAGCGGAATTCATGAACGCAAAATATTGGACGAAGATCGGCGGTCAGGAAGACAAGGACCGCGGTTTCACCGTCTTTTCTCGAAACCTTTTGCCGAACCCCGACGGGCAGATCGAGTTATGGGTGAAGATAGTCCCGAATAACTCGGCCGAATTCAACCGCCACTATGACCTCACATCTGATTCTGCTTTCGTGCTGCAGTACGCGACGGTCGACTGCTCGCGGAATTTTCTTTTGCTAGAGCGAACCGCGGTTTACGACGCGAACAACACGAAATTAGGAACCGGTTCTTCCTCACTTACACCGAAAGACGCGCGAGACCGTGTAAAGCCGGGGTCGATCGGCGGTGAGGTTTTCCAAAGCGTTTGCGTCAAGCTGGCGGCCTGATCATCGGCCGCAGCAAGGGCATTGGATCTCGCCTTCGAACCTTAATCTTTCGAATTCAGAATCAGCGGCCGACCTTATCGGTTCGCGCTCGGTTGAATCGAAATACTCGTTTATCGCGTTGACGAGCTCGAGCTTGTCTAGGTTCGGCAGCTGCAAAAAGCCGTGGAAAACGATGATCGTTTTAGAATTCATCAAGTCCTCACTCGCGCAATAAGATATATCCCGAACATGGCAAACGCCATCAGCGGCGCCCATACGGCTACCGCCGGAGGCAGCGTCCCAACCAGCCCTAATTGCTCGAAAACCGAAATCGCAGCGATGAAGGCCAGCCAAAGCCCTACACCGTAGGAGATCGAAACGACCCTTCCTTTTCTCTGCAGCCCGATCGCGAACGGAGCAGTAAACAAAGCGATAATGAACGGCAGGAAGAGGTTCGAATATCGTTCATTAACGGCCAGTTCGAGAGCGCGGCGCTCGACATCGGAATCCGCATCACGTATGCGTTCGGCGATCCCAAAGACCGATGTCTGACTCGTTCTCAGGGACGTTCCTGTAAAAACCGAACGAGGCAGATCGACGCTGCCCGTGACCTCCGATCGTGCGAATCCTGCCGGCGTCATCTCGTATTTGTAACCCGCGCCGGCCAAGCGAAGGCTGCCGTAGTCCCAGATGCCGTGGGAAATGTGGTACAGAGCTTGCAATTCAGCCTTATCCGCCTCGAAAAGATAGATCATTGTGTCGCGCAGGGTGCAGCGGCGGGAACAATCGACGGTGGCTTCGGGTTCGTTATCAGACGCGGCGTTCTGCGTGCTAAACGCCGCTATCGTTCGATCCGTCGCAACCCATAAACGACCGTCGGTTTTTGGCGGAACTCCGCGGTTTCGGATCAATCTGCGATAAATGTCCTGTTGTCTATTTGTTAAGGGGGCT
>JAICPV010000233.1 GCA_025929655.1 Pyrinomonadaceae bacterium | reverse complement strand
ATTACACTGCCGGCTGCTACGGCGAAGCTCACAACATGGCTGAGATATGCGCCCAAAAAGATCAATGTGAAAACAAGCGCTCTTGGAATGGTAATCCGGTCGCGCCAGCGTGACATGAGCCCTACCGCAAGCAGAAGGAAAATATAGCCGATAATGAAATTGTAAAAACCAAGTAGCCACAGCCAGTTAAAGGCGAGAACGGCTCCGATCAGGAGACTGATCTCCATACCATCACGACCGGCCGTTCGATATCTTAACCATCCAACGCCCGCCACCACTCCGGCGAACGTGAGCACGACCATGATCTTTGTGACGACGAATGGCGCAAACAACTGGAGGAGAACTGCCATTATCCAGTGGCCGCTCGAATTCGGTACGGCGATCGAATTCAAAGCCAACATGTCGATATAGAACTGGTTTCCCTTGACGATCTCACCGATGAGGTATGCGTTGTATAGATGCGGTATGCCGTCCTGATTCGTGAAGTATTCAACTCCCAGAACGGGGCTGCACGAGACAAGGACGATAATAAGAAAATAGAGGCCGAAAAGACGGAGATCCCGCGACTCATTGACTGTCATAGATTCGAAGAGAAATTGCCGACCCTTGTTTGAAATGTGTTGGCCCGCGAAACATAATTATGCCAATAGGGCGTCGGTTTTGAAAATCGGCTCCTGCTGCCGTCAGCAGGTTTCTGCGTCAGACCACGATCCTCCAAATTTATTTGAGGCTTCCTAACGACAATTCGACCTCGCTCGATCATCGACCCCAGTTAGTTTTCGTCTGGAACTATCTTAACTGGGGCGGAGCACAGATCTACTTCCTGGCAATCATGAAAGTAGCCAGGCAGACTTGGGATATAACCGTGATCCTGCCGGCGGAATCGTCGCCAGAGATGATCAGATATCTCGACGAGGTCGGCGTCGCATACAAGCTTGTCGACCATCACCTAGATCCCGCGCCGGCAGAAACATTAATGCGCCGGCTGTCGCGGCAGTTCAACCGGCTCAGTGTCGAGCTCAGAACTTTTCGGGAGCTCTTGAAGTTCAACGTTCGCGACACGGTCTTTCATATAGAGATCGCTCCCTGGCAATCGGTCGCGTTTCTTACAGCAATGTCGCTCCGGAAGGCGAAAGTTTTCCTCACGCTGCACAACGCGTTACCGAGTGCGCCGAGATGGCGGACGATGCTTTGGAAAAGCCGCCTTCGATTCGTTTCGGGCCTGGCTGGTATCAACTTCTTTGTATCTAACGGTGACACGAAGGAGCGCCTCCGCGGTTGGGTCAGGGACGAATTCTGGGACCGTATTCGTGTTACTTTCACCGCCGTCCATCCGCCGCAGATCGCTGAAGCGGCAGGCGCGGCCTTAGAAAGATCCGCGGTGCTACTGGCGCATGGTATTCCGCCTGAGGACTTCATCGTTCTTTGTGTCGGGCAGTTCATTGACCGAAAGGGAAGGTGGACATTTCTCGAATCCGCACGCGAGTTACTCCCTTTAAATCGCGACATCACGTTCGTATGGGTGACGCCTGAACTGCCGTCGCTGGAGGACCAGCAAAAGATCGATCGCTTCGGATTGGGAGAAAAGTTTCGGCTTATCCTTTCAAAGAAGCTGGGCGGAGAAAGGCTCGACGTTCTAAAGTTCTTTCGAATCGCCGATGTTTTCGTTCTTCCGAGCTATGTCGAAGGCCTGCCCATCGCACTTCTCGAAGCGATGGCACTCGAAAGGCCGAGCATCTCTACAAATGTCTATGCGATCCCGGAGGCCATAAAGCATCTTGAGACCGGAATTCTTATCGAACCTGGCGATGGCGGTGCGCTCGCTGATGCGATCTCGATGCTCAAAAACGATGCGGCCCTTCGCGAAAGACTTGCACGGACGGGGAGGCAACACGTTCTCGATCATTTCGACGAACGGGATGCTGCCCGCCTCGCGGTCGAAGCCTATGAGGCGGCGTTAGCCGGTGGCCGTTGATGCAATAGCGATGAGACGCAGCCTGACAACAAACTCCTTTCTCAGCCTGATCGCCTGGGTGTTCCCGATCCTGCTTGCCTTCATTTCGACTCCGATACTTGTTGTTAAGCTAGGAAGCGAACAATACGGACTCTTCGCTGTCGTCCTCGGGTTTATCAGCTACTCGTTCACGTTCGGGATCGGCAAGATCGCAAGCAAATATGTCCCGGAGTTTCGGGCCGTAGGAGAGTCGGGGAAAGTGACGCAGACGATCGCCGCGACGTTCTGGTTAAGCGTGGCGATCGGTTCTGTTGGTTTTATCGCGCTCCTTTTGACTGCACCGCTTATCGTCAGCGACGTCCTGCTCATCTCGCCCGAACTGCGGCAGTTGGCGGTTTACTCACTTTACCTGGCGGGCGCCATCGGTCTTGTCGTGATGCTCAGTCAGGTGTTCCAATTCGTTCTCCAGGGCCTGCACCGGTTCGACAACTATGTCGTGCTGACGAACCTGAACGCACTTCTGCTAGGGATAGGAAATATATTCCTCGCGATAAGCGGGTTCGGGGTCGCGGTACTGTTCGCGTGGAACCTGGTGATCGTTTCGGTTACGGCAGTGCTGTTTTACTTGCGCGCGGTGCATTTACTTCCAGAGATCCGGCTTATTGGCCCGCTGCCTCGGTCGATCGTCACTACCGTGGCCCGTTACGGGGGCAGCATCATCCTTTATCAGATCTTTGCCAACGTCCTTTTCATTTTCGAGCGTAGCTGGATTGTCCGGCGTTTCGGCGCCGAGGCACTTACCTTCTACTTTGTGCCGATGCTTCTCGCCATTTACATGCAAGGATTCATTGCAAGCGCGGTCCAGGCGATCTTCCCGGTGGTTAACGAACTGCTCGGCGACCGAAAACGCTTGATCGAGATCTATCAGCGGGCGTCCAAGATCATATTTGTCATCGTCGTCTTCATCGTCACGAATCTGATAGCCTGCGGCGAGGAGTTCCTTGGTTTGTGGGTTAGCCCGGAACTCGCTGGCCGCTCGTACCCGCTTTTGGTACCGCATAGTCTCTCGTTCGGTTTGATAGCAATGTGCATAATGGTATGGCAGCTTGCCGAGGCGTTTAAATATCCGAGCATGAATGTGATAATGACCGCTTTGTGGATGGCGATCGGTGTGCCCCTGATGATCATTGCCGCTGACTTGTGGCAATCAGAGGGAGTCGCGTGGGCGCGTTTTGTGGCCGTCTTCGTCACGTTTCCGATCACACTGTATGCCGAGAAGCGCTTTCTTGGAGAACTACACATAAGATTTTGGCTAGCCTCGACCGCGCGGGTCGCTGCGGCCGCTCTTATTTTGTCCGCCGTTGAGATCTTGCTTCTCAGGGCGTTACCCGTGACGTGGCCGACGCTCTTTCTCACAGTGGGTCTCGGGACACTGGCATTTGCGCTCACACTTTTTGTTGCCGGACTTTTCACCCCCGAAGACAAGCGACTTGTGAGCCGCCTGTTCCTGCGGCGACCGACCGGAAGTCCTGAAGATAGATCTATCACCTAAACAAAACGAACCTATGCCGAAGGAATTTGCGCTTGTACAGCGGTTGGATCTTATAAATAAGCTTTCGACAGGAAAAAAAGTTCTCCATCTCGGGTGTACCAATTGGCCATACACACAGGATGCGATCAATAGCGACATGCTCCTGCATTTCGAACTGGAAAAGCACGCGGCCGCGCTGTATGGATTCGATTACGATCGGCAGGGAATCGAGCTGCTTGAAGCTCGCGGATCGAAAAATCTGTTTCAGGTCGATCTCGAAAAGCTTGACGAGGTCGGGCTCGATGAAAAATTCGACATAATCATCGCCGGAGAGATAATAGAACACCTTAACAACCCCGGCTTATTCCTGACCGGGATAAAGCGATTCATGACGCCCGAGACCCGGCTTGTTGTCACAACGGTAAATGCGTATTGCGGTATGAGGTTCCTGATCTATGGTCTCCGGGGCAAAGGAGGTCGGAACGAGCCCGTCCATCCGGATCATGTCGCCTATTATTCCTATTCGACCCTCAAGCTTCTCATCGAGCGGCATGGGCTCAACGTCGAAAAGTTTCTGTTCTATGACCTCGGCCGCGAGCATCGGCCTCACAACCGAAAGATCTTCAATTTCGTGAACGACATCTGTATTTGGCTGGCTCCGCAATGGGCCGACGGCGTCGTCGCCGTCTGCACCCTGCAAATGCCCGCGGACGAGAGCTAGGTTTTTTCGCCGACGTATATCAAGTTCTTGCCGATCGGTGGTCGCAGGACGTTCTCGACACGTCGGATGATGGGAACCGCGACGCGGTCGTAAAGTTGAACGGCCGAGCTTTCCATGGTCGTCGAGCGAAGCAACCGATACTTTACAAACCACGGCATAATGCCCGGGGCATCAAAGCTCCTGATCAGCCGGGTTCTGAAACCTGCCCTATTGCATTTACGAACTAGATCTTTCCGCGTATAACGCCTGAAATGACCGATCCGACGGTCGAACTCGCTCAACAGAAACGGTAGCGAGGGGACAAATATACACAATCGTCCACCTGGGGAAAGTGTTCGGTGAACTGCGAGAAGTTCTTCAAGGTCATTCTCAACGTGCTCGAGAACGTTCACATAGAGTATCGTGTCGGGCTCCGCTTTGCTGATCTCGTCGGCAACCGAAGTGAAAATGTTGTGATAGTAGGATATCTCTGTGGGTCCGGCGCTAGGAGGGACAGTTCTCACGAGCGTGTCATACAT
>JAICPV010000161.1 GCA_025929655.1 Pyrinomonadaceae bacterium | reverse complement strand
CTGGATACCGGCGATAGCGCCGCTGCGCATAGCTTCGAGGCAGGCTTCTAAAAGGAGTTTTTCGAGGAAAGGGTCACCGACCTGCACAGTCGGGCGTTTCTCCATCGCGGCCTCGTCGAATTCTGCCGACGCCATAGTGGCACCGTGAATACCGTCGCGGCCCGTTTTCGCACCGACGTATAAAACCGGATTGCCGATGCCTTCCGCTTTCCCAAAAAAGATCTGATCGTGACGAACGAGCCCTAGCGCGAATGCGTTTACCAGCGGGTTCAAAGAATAAGCTTCATCAAAAACGACCTCACCGCCTACCGTCGGCACGCCGAAACAGTTTCCGTAATGCCCGATACCCTCGACGCAGCCTTTGAGGATCGCGCGATTTCGCTTTCCATCTTTTGGATCGTCCAATGGGCCGAAGCGTAGAGAGTTCATCGCCGCTACCGGGCGCGCGCCCATCGTGAAAACATCACGCAGGATGCCTCCGACTCCGGTTGCGGCGCCCTGAAACGGTTCGATAAACGACGGGTGATTATGCGATTCGACTTTGAACGCCACGCACCAGCCGTCGCCGATATCGACGACCCCGGCGTTCTCGCCGGGCGGCACGATCACGCGCGAACCCGTCGTCGGCAGGCGTTTCAGGTGAACGCGCGAAGATTTGTATGAGCAGTGCTCCGACCACATCACGCTGAACACGCCAAGCTCGGTAACATTAGGCTTGCGGCCCAGTATTTGTTTGATCTTTTCGTATTCTTCGGCGGTGAGATTGTGCTGATCGACAATTTCAGGAGTGATCGCTGCTTCGTTCATTGACTGTTTACTTTCCCCGGCCTAAAACAAAACAGTCATTCTAACGCATCGGCCAACTCTTCGCGAACCGTCGAAACAAAACCCCGGACAAAAGTATTCGCTCGGGGTCTAATCGATCTAGTCAAGTTAATCTACTTCATCGCGGGTGCGCCCATCGCCGGCCATTCTTCTTTTGATGGGCCGTATACGCCCGGTACCGGCGAACCGGCCAGGTGCATAAGCACGGTCATTTGTCCGCGGTGATACGCATCGTGCGTTTTACTTTTCAGCCGACGCCGCCGGGATGACCTTATTCAGCTCGCTGTGCAGTGTATCGAGAATCACTTTTCCCTCGCGGTAGTACACGAGCTCCCCGGTTGCCGAATATAATGCGGTGAAGGGCATTCCGCCCTGCCAGTCCTTCGCGATCGACGCGATAAATGTGCTCTCGTCCGTTGCTTTCAGCAAATAAGGGGGCATCTCCGATTTCATCGCGGTCAGAAACTTAGGCACGGTCGTCGAAATGTTCTCCACCTCGTCAAGCGAAACCGTGATGAAATCGATCTTGCCCTTGTATTGCTGGTCGATCTTCACCAGGTCCGGAAATTCTTCACGGCAGGGGTCACACCATGTCGCCCAGAAATTTACCAGGAGCGGCTTGCCGCTCGGGACCATCACTTTCTTGAGTGCCACCTCGTCGACAAGCTTCACCTTGATCGCGTACTGAGGCGCTGGTTTTGCGGCCGCTTTCCGCGCCGCGGGCCGCTTCTTTTGCCCCATTCCGACGAACGAAAAGCAAAGTATGAAAGCCGCAAATATCGCAGCGGCTTTCATCGTTCTGAATGAAATACTGAACATGTTAATGCTATTCACCAACGCGCTTGATCGAGCACCCAAAGGCGTTCGCCTTGGCCTTGGACACTGCCTTGCCCCCCAGCGATTCCGTAAACGCGGCCTTCAGATAACCTTCCGTAACGTTTCTTCCCGACCGGTCGTTATCGATCGCTCCGTGATACAAGAGCACGTTTTTGGCATTGAAATAATACACCTCCGGAGTCACTGTCGCTCCCCACTTGTCGGCAAGAACGTTTCCCTTATCGATCAGGACCGGAAATTTGTAGCCGAACTCGGCGATGTTCGATTTGACCCAGTTCAGGTCTTCGGTCGAGTTTGAATTAATACCGACGAAATTGATCCCCTTGGCCTGATACTCGGCCGCGATCTCATTGATGCGGTCCTTATACCCTTTCACGACCGGGCACTGCGCCGACAGCCATACTACCAGCGTCCCGTTCTTGCCTTTAAGGCTGTTAAGGGTCTGTGTCTTACCGTCGACATCCGGCAGCGAGAAATTTTCGGCGGTCGCACCGATCTCGAGCCCGCCGGAGGCGAAGGCGGGCGTCGGCTGGCTTAAGATCGAAACGCTTGCGAAAACTGCTGCTAATGCGATAACTGCTGTAAGTGACGAGAGAAGTATTTTCATATCGGCGTGCTCCCAAATTTTTTGATTTTAGTTGATTATAACTGTAACGCGGCAAAAACTCGAAAATTAACGTGCATTCTACCTCCAAGGTTTCGAATACTGCGTAAGGAATTGTAAATTTGACGCACGAAGTCCAGATTTTGATGCATTTTCGCATGTTATAATTTCGGCGATTTCCCGGTTCATCCAACACAATGAAGTATTGTCCAAAATGTGGACGCGATTATGCCGATGAGACGCTGAACTTCTGCCTCGAAGACGGCGAATGGCTGACGACCGAAAGGGGGGCGACCGATGAACCTGACACCGCTGTGATGCCGGACGGCGTATCGCTGCCCGGCAAAACCACATCAGAACGCGAAACGCAGATCTACACCAGCGGAGATTTTGTCTCAAAGGAAATTAAAAGGCACAAGCTCGGCGCGGTCCTGATCGGTATCATCGCCTCTGTTGTGCTGGCCGGTTTCGGGTACGGCGTTTATCAATTTCTCAAAGCACCGCCCACCACCGAAACGCTGCGCGGCAGCTCAAATATTTCCACACAGCGGCTAACAGGCGACGGAAAGGCTCGCGAAGCCGAGATCTCGCCCGACGGGAAGTTCCTCGCTTACATCCGTGCGGAAGGCGGTGGGCGGTCGATCTGGCTTAAGCAGATCCAGACGAACAGCAACATCGAGATCGTCAAACCCGGCGAATTCGACAATTTCGGCGACCTCGCCTTCTCCGGCGACGGCAATTTTGTTTATTTCGGAGCAGATGCCAAGGGTGAAGAGGCACCTTCCATATATCGAGTGTCCGTCATTGGCGGGACGCCCACGAAAGTTGTTTCAAATGGTTACTCGGCGCAGGTTTCCGCGGACGGGAGGAACATGAGCTTCATCCGCTTCGATTTCAAAGCGAATGAAAGCTCGGTTTTTATCGCAGATGCGGATGGGCGAAATGAACGTAAGCTTGCGGCTCGTTCGGGAAAGCAGTTCTTCGATGGTGCCGCAGCCTGGTCGCCGGACGGCCGGCTACTCGCTGTCCAATTGGGTGACGATTCACTACCGCGTCTTGAATCGACAGCCGTAGGTTTTGTTTCCGTTGAAGACGGTTCTGTCAGCGAACTTCCGGGCGACCGGTTCAATGCGATCGAGGATGTGGTATGGCATCCCGCGGGAGATTCGCTGATAGTCGCCGCTTTAGAAGGTTCAACGGGTCAGTCGCAACTTTGGGAGTGCGCGTATCCGTCCGGCGCGAAACGACGACTTACAAATAATCTGAACGGGCACGATTCCGTTTCGATAACGTCGGACGGCAAATCCATCGTCACCGGAGAAATATACAGCCGGTCGGCGATCTGGGTTTCCCCGGATCTAAAGCCGGAGAATGCGAAACCCGTGATGCAAAATACCGCAGATACATGGGGATTTTCATGGGCTCCGGACAACCGCATCGTCTTTGTTTCAGATCAGTCGGGCGATCCGGAAGTCTGGATCATGGACGCTGACGGAGCGAATGCCAAAGCTCTCACAAACGACCGGATCTTCAAGGCAATACCCGTAGTTTCACCCGATGGCCGGCACGTCGTCTATTCGAGCAGTGAAAATGGCGGTACTCTCGTCCGAATCGATATAAATGGCGGCAACAAGACCGAGATCAACTCAAGCACGGGCGCCGACAACCCGGACATCTCTCCTGACGGAAAATGGATAATCTTTTCAGCCTGGGTCGACGGAATTTCGAAAGTTTTGCGGGTCCCATTTGAGGGCGGCGAGCCCCATGTGTTGAAGGACTGGGCGATCGAACCGCGTTACTCGCGCGACGGCACCCGGATCGCCTGTTTTACACCTACGGAGCAGACGCAATTTTGGAACAGGCTCGCGATCATTCCCGCGGAAGGCGGGGAGGAGATCAAAACTTTTCAAACGCCCCCGAATACAACCATTTCCCGCGGTCCTATCTGGACGCCAGACGACAAAGGTATATCAGTGATCATCGCGCCGGGAGAAAAGCAGGAGCTCTGGCTGCAGCCGGTTGACGGCTCCTCTGGAAAACAAATCACCGATGTGGGTTTACCGGGAATCGCCCGTCGCGATTATTCACGCGACGGCAAACGCATCGCCATCGTCCGGGCCCAGGGCTTCGGCAACGCGATCATGATCACCGACTTCAGGTAAACGATCAACGCTGCCCCGAATGCAGGCGGGAATATTTCGATGACAGTTTGGTCTACTGTATTGATAGCAGCTCAGATGCTGTGTTGAAAGGATTATTGACGAAGTCCGGTTTCTGACTAATAATCACGAAAAGATCAAAATATGATCGAACCTGGCACAAAGCTCGAGCATTACGTGTTCAGCTCGCTCCTCGGCAAAGGGGGAATGGGTGAGGTATATCTGGCGACGGATTCCGAGCTTGATCGATCGGTCGCGATCAAGATCCTCCCCGCGGATCTGGCGTCCGACGAGGGCCGCCTCCAACGGTTCATTCAGGAGGCAAAGGCCGCCTCCGCCCTAAATCATCCGCACATCCTTACGATATACGAGATCGGAACTTATGGCGATTCGAAGTTTATCGCCACCGAATTCATTGACGGCGAAACGCTTCGTCAGAAGATGGATCACGGCATCCGACTTTTTGAGGTCCTGGAGATCGCCGGCCAGATCGCGGGCGCGTTGGCGGCGGCACACACCGCCGGAATCATCCATCGCGACATCAAGCCGGAAAACATAATGGTCCGCCGCGATGGGTACGCCAAGATACTTGATTTCGGCTTGGCGAAACTAGCGGAACCGAAACAGCAAACTGCTGATACCGAGGCGCCTACGCGGGCAATGGTCAATACCGGCGCCGGGATGATAATGGGCACGGCTTGTTATATGTCGCCCGAGCAGGCAAAGGGCGTACGTGTCGATGAACGGACCGACCTCTGGAGCCTCGGCGCGATGCTTTACGAAATGACGACCGGGCACCTGCCGTTTCATGGCGAAACGCCGACCGATACAATTTCCTTGATCCTTCAAAAAGAAGCACCGCCGATGGCCCGCTACGCGGACGATGTACCCGAGGAACTTGAACGAATCGTCGAAAAAGCGCTTACGAAAGATCCGGACGAGAGATATCAATCGGCCAAGGACATGCTGATCGATCTGCGGCATATGAAGCGAAAGCTGGAAGTGGATGCCGAGATCGACCGTACCGTACCGCCGGAGCTTCGCGCCGCCGTTTCGACTCACGGGGGCGGCAGGGCTTCGACCGCTTCCGGTTCCGTCCGAACTCACGCATCAGCGACGACGCGGGCTTCGAGCGCGGAATATATCGTCAACGAGATAAAACGACATCCGAAAGGCACTGGGATCGCCGTCTCGCTCATCGCGATCTCTTTGGTCATCGGATCGATCTTTTACTTTACCCGCAGCACGCCGGCACTTACCGACAAAGACACAGTACTTCTCACTGATTTCGTCAATACGACCGGCGAGCCGGTTTTTGACGGTACTCTGAGACAGGCCCTTTCCGTGCAGCTCGGCCAGTCACCATACCTCAATATATTTCCTGAAGAACGCGTCGCCGAAACACTCCGCTTTATGGGTCGCCAGCCGAACGAACGTGTTACAAGGGACGTCGCGAAAGAGATATGTCAACGACAGGGCATAAAGGCGATGATCGTGGGCTCGATCGCAAGTCTCGGAAGCAATTATGTGATCACGCTTGAGGCGTTGAATGCGTTCGAAGGCGGCTCGATAGCGCTTCAGCAGTTAGAGGTCGATTCGAAAGAGAAGGT
>JAICPV010000366.1 GCA_025929655.1 Pyrinomonadaceae bacterium | reverse complement strand
CGTTCGCCAGATGCCGGGCCGTTTGTGCGGCGTCGCGTACGATAAAGACGGCAACCGCGGGTTTGTGCTGACGCTTTCGACCCGTGAGCAGCATATCCGGCGCGAAAAAGCGACCTCGAACATCTGCACGAACCAGGGCCTGATCGCACTCGCCGCAACCATCTACATGGAAGCGATGGGCAAGAAAGGCCTGCAGGAGGTCGCGATGCAAAACGCGCAAAAGGCCGCGTATGCGAAGAAGGCGATCGCCGGCATCGACGGCTACTCGATTCCCTTTTCGGCACCAACGTTTAACGAGTTCGTCGTTCGTTGTCCGCGAAGTGCGAACGAGATCCTAGAAAAAGTTCGAACCGAAAACGGCATCATCGGCGGCCTCGCATTGTCGAAATACTTCGACGGGCACGAGAACGATTTCCTGGTTTGCGTCACCGAAACTTGCGGTAAGGACAAGATCGATCAGCTCGTTGACGCCTTGGCTGGTATGTAAATGGGCCGATACGTTTTTGAATACGGCGAGTTCCTTTTATGCTTCGGCCCTGTGTTTTTGATCATAGCGTTCATATTCGCCGCCGTGGTTTGGAACAACCTGCCGTCCCGCATGAAGGTTAAAGGCGATACCAGCGAAAAAGGCAACGAAGGAGGAAACTGACATGAAAACCGAACTCGACCTCGATCGCCGTCGGTTCCTTTCTTCCGTCGGGAAAGGGATAGGGCTTGCTGCTTTATCGTCGGGCACCGTAGCGACACTTTTGAATGAGGTGACCGCCGCCGGCAGATCGATCGATCACCTTTCTCCGCTCGATGCCGCTTTGGACGAAGACTACTGGGCGACGATTCAACAAGCTTTTTCGGTCACCCGCGGAATAATAAATCTCAACAACGGCGGCGTCAGCCCGAGCCCGCGGATCGTCACCGAAGCATTTGTCCGCTACACGTGGCAGCAGGAAGACGCGACGGCTTACACAATGTGGCAGATCCTCGAGCCGCAATCGGAAACCATCCGTACGGGCCTCGCCGAAATATTCGGCTGTTCGCCGGAAGAGATTGCGATCACTCGCAACGCGTCCGAGTCGCTTGAGATCTTATTGATGGGAATGGATTTCAAATCCGGCGACGAGATCCTGACGACCACCCAGGATTATCCCCGAATGTTGACGACCCTTCGCCAACGCGAAACGCGCGAAGGGCTGAAGCTGAATCTCATAAAGATTCCGAACGCTCCGAAGGATGTGAACGACATCGCCGCCGCGTTCGAGCGCGCTGTGACGCCGAAGACGAAACTGATCCTGATTTCGCATCAGATCAATCTCACCGGCCAGATCAATCCTGTGAAACACGTATGCGAAATGGCCCGCAGACGCGGAATAGAAACGATCGTCGACGGAGCCCATTCGTTCGCGCAGTTCGATTTTAAACGCGACGATCTCGGCTGCGATTATTTCGGCACTTCCCTGCACAAATGGATCTACGCGCCGAAAGGCACGGGGATGCTTTATGTCAAAAAAGACAAGATTCCAAAGGTCTGGGCGCTGATGGCATCGGAAAGTGCCAATAAAAACGACATTCGAAAGTACGAGGAGATCGGTACACATTCGGCGGCAATGCGGCTGGCGATCGGCGAGGCGATCCTGTTTCACAACGCTATCGGCGGCAAGCGAAAGGAAGAGCGTCTGCGGTATCTGTCGCGATACTGGATGAACAATCTTAAATCGATTCCCAAGGTCGGCTTCAATACCTCATTCGATCCAAAGCAGTCATGCGCGATCGCGAATTTCAAGATCGAGGGCATTGATCCGGTTGCACTCGGAAGTTACCTTATGTCGAAACACAAGATCTTCACGACCCCGATCGTCCACGCGGAGTTCAGTGGCATTCGCATCACGCCTAATGTTTACACCACGCTGTGGGAACTTGACCGTTTCTCTGAGATCGTTGCCGACGTTGCGCGGAAAGGGTTGCCGAAAGTGTAATGGCGTTGTTTGAAAAACAGTTCGAGGCCGGCTGGCGCGATGTGGACATGAACGGTCATGTCGCGAACACTACCTATATCGAATACGCGGTCGACGTTCGTGTTGCTTTTTTCGACTCGTGTGGGTTTCCGCCGCAGGATTTTTTGAAGCACGGTTTTGGGCCGGTGATCAAAAGCGATTTCGTTGAATATTTCCGCGAAGTCCTGATGCTTGAAAAGATGACTGTCACGATCGAGAACGGCGGCTTCGCTCCCGACGGTTCGCGGTTCCGCGTCGTCAATAGTATTTACAAAGAAGGACGCGTCCTTGCTGCCCGTGTTGTCAGCATCGGCGGCTGGCTGAGCTTCAAGGAACGGAAACTGATCGCTCCGCACGAAATAATCAAGAACGCCTGGTTTGAATTGCCGAGGACCGAAGATTTTGAAGAGCTTCCGTCGAGTATCAAGAAATAGTCTATGTCGATAAAGAAAGTAACCCCGCATCCTACGCAGAATGAGGCGCTGATCTTCGAACGGTCGCAGACCGGGCGAATTGGATATCGGCTTCCGAATCTCGACGTCGAAGAAATGGCGATCGACGACCTTTTACCGAAGGATTTGCGGCGCGATGACGATCTTGCGGACCTACCGGAAGTTTCGGAGGTCGACGTAGTCCGTCATTTCACGCGGATGTCCACGTGGAACTACTCGATCGATCTCGGCATGTATCCATTGGGCTCCTGCACGATGAAATACAATTCGCGGCTCAATGAAAAGGTCGCGCGTATTGCGGGATACGCAAATCTTCACCCGCTTGCTCCTGAAGAAGAAACTCAAGGGGCTTTAGAGCTGATCTACAAATTGCAGGAAGACCTCGCAGAGATAACCGGCCTTCCCGGCGTTTCGCTGCAGCCCGCCGCCGGCGCTCAGGGTGAAATGACCGGGGTGATGCTGATCCGGGCGTTTCTCGATAAACGCGACGGCGAAGCATCGAAGGACCGTCGCGTGATGCTCATTCCCGATTCAGCGCACGGCACGAATCCCGCGTCTGCGGCACTTGCTGGATTTACGGTACGATCGATTCGTTCAACTCCAGAAGGCCTCACCGATATGGGCCATCTTCGCGAGCTTTGCGATCAGGGCGGCGTCGCAGGCGTGATGTTCACCAACCCGAACACAGTAGGCATTTTCGAAAAGAACATCAAAGAGATCTGCGAAGTGATACACGACGCGGGCGGGCTTGTTTACATGGACGGTGCGAACATGAATGCCCTCGTCGGTGTCGCGCGCCCCGGCGATATGGGTGTCGATGTCATTCATCTCAATCTTCACAAAACGTTTTCGACACCTCACGGCGGCGGCGG
>JAICPV010000019.1 GCA_025929655.1 Pyrinomonadaceae bacterium | reverse complement strand
CGCTTGTTGAGCTGCAGCACGTAGGGAAGCTGCTTCAGATCGTAGCCCTGCGCTGCGAGGTTGTCTTCCAAGTTGTAAAGCGATTCGACATTCGCGTCCATCCGTTCTTCCTGGCTGTCGGCGACGAACACGACGCCGTCAACGCCTTTCAGGATCAGTTTCCGAGACGCATCGTAGTACACCTGTCCAGGAACGGTGTAAAGATGAAACCGTGTTTTGAAACCGCGAACGGTCCCGAGCTCCAGCGGCATAAAATCGAAGAACAGCGTACGATCGGTCTCGGTCGCCAGGCTGATCAATTTTCCTTTCGCCTGCGGTGAGGTCGAATCGTAGATGTGCTGCAGGTTCGTCGTCTTGCCGCAGAGGCCGGGTCCGTAGTAAACGATCTTGCAGTTGATCTCTCTCGATGCGTAGTTGATAAATGTCATCTCTTTGGTGCAGCGTCGGATCGGGCCGACTATCTGAATAGACTATCGATATCGTCCTCCGTGATCTCGGAGAATGCAGGATTTGCGCCGGCCATTGAGGCTGAATAACGGGCCGCCTCTTCGAG
The DNA here is from genome assembly GCA_025929655.1 of Pyrinomonadaceae bacterium. GTDB lineage: Bacteria > Acidobacteriota > Blastocatellia > Pyrinomonadales > Pyrinomonadaceae > OLB17. The sequence continues at coordinate 12,756 of JAICPV010000019.1, read as the reverse complement.
CACCGCGGCGATCTCGTGGCTCGCGCGCTTGGCTCGGATCTTCACGAGGCCGAGGGAACTGTGTTCGTCGAAGACCACCACGAGCAGGCTCCGCCCGATCACGCTGATGAATATGCTTTCATGTTCGCCCTCGTGGACGACACAGGGGAAAACATTCTCACCGATCAACTTTGCCATGCTCGTCGTGGCCGCCACATTGCCGGCCGCGAGCGAGGAAAAGCTAGTCGTATCCATGTCCCCGATCTCGCCACCAAAGGCGATCGTCTGCCCGTCACGATCGACGAGGAATACTGCCCGGGCGGCGCACTCGACTCGTACGCGTTCGAGCACGGCCTTGATCTGTGAATACTGTTGTTCCTGGATAATAAACGGCGATTGCGGCATCAGGAGATTCCTGTAAATTAGGTTGAGGCGACGTGGAGAGGTTGAAGTAACCGGATGGGAGACGAGGAGCGGCCTTGATACCGCAGATTTAAAATTAACACATTGGGGCGATTTGCGACAAGGATTATTTGTTGCAAGTGGGCCGCACATTCGATAGATTCCAAACAGTGAAAAAGGGTGTAAATATCGTTACGATAGGCGGCGGAACCGGCCTCGCGACGCTGCTTTCCGGCCTGAAAACGTTCGTCGGATCCGACGTTGAAGACTGCAATGTTGCCGCACTTTCCGCCATCGTCGCGGTAACCGACGACGGCGGCAGCTCGGGCCGTCTGCGTGACGAATTTCGAATACCGCCGCCGGGCGATATAAGAAATTGCATGGTTGCCTTGAGTGAGGATTCATCCCTTCTTTCACGTCTGTTTCAGCATCGTTTTGCAGGTGACGGCGACCTAAGCGGCCACAGCTTTGGCAATCTTTTTCTGGCAGCTCTGTCGGACGTGACGGGCGATTTTGCCGAGGCAGTAAAGCTCTCTTCCGAGATCCTCGCCAGCAAAGGCCATATCTATCCTGCAACCGATTCCGACGTTCGGATCGCTGCCAGGCTGGACGACGAAACTGTCGTTCGGGGTGAAACTAACGTGGGACGAGTCGGCAGCAAGATCGTCCGCCTTTTTCTGGAACCCGAGGGCTGCGAACCAATGCCTGAGGCTCTAGGGGCGATCGAACAAGCCGACATCATAACCGTCGGGCCAGGTTCCTTGTTTACCAGTCTGCTGCCGCCTCTGCTTGTACGCGGAGTTCCCGAGGCGATCGAAAAATCGGAAGCTCGAAAGGTATTCGTATGCAATCTGATGACACAGCCCGGTGAGACGGACGGACTGAGCGCGCGCAGGCATCTCGAGATCGTCCGCCGGCACGCACCGAATTTGAACTTCGATTTCCTGGTCGTGAACAGCCAGCCGATCACGTCGCGGCAATCCCAACTGTACGAGACCGAAGGTGCGGAGCAGATCGGCATCCACGGCTCGATGGCCGACGAATCTATCGAGGGCGCTGCTGTAGTCCGAGCGGAGCTCCTTTCGCCAGGTGAAAAGGTCCGCCACGATCCGGTACGCCTCGCCCGTGTGGTGCTAAATTGTGCCGAAAAAAAGGATTAGTCACGCATAATAATTCCCTCTCCCGATTCGTTCATAGGTCCGGCCTGTGGCAAAATTCTCGTAATGGAATCGACAAATGCGGACGAAATGCCGCTGAATATTTTGATTCTCGCGGCTGGTTTAGGCACGCGGATGAAGTCGGAACTCGCGAAGGTGCTTCACATTCTCGACGGGAAACCGCTGATCGAGCACGTCTGCAAAACCGCGCTTTCGCTAAAACCGAAAAAGGTGTTGGTCGTGGTCGGGCATCAGGCGGATGAGGTCAAAGATACGGTCTGCCGTTCGTTCGGCGAAACGACCGTGGAATTCGTTTTGCAGGAGCAGCAGCTCGGTACAGGCGATGCCGTCAATTCCGCGCGATCGCGTTTCGAGGAAAACGGGTCGACATTGTTGGTGCTTTCCGGCGATGTGCCGCTTATCCGTTCCGAGACGCTTCGCGAGTTGATAGCCGTCCACCGATTGGAAGATGCGGCGTGCACCATTCTGACAGTCCGGCTCGACGAACCATTCGGTTACGGTCGGATCGTCCGCGGCGATGCGGGCTTCGAGCGGATCGTGGAACATCGGGATGCGACCGACGTGCAGCGGGAGATCGCCGAGATCAATTCCGGAATATATTGTTTCGATTCTCGAAAACTTTTCAGTGCACTTACGCGGATTGAAACGCATAACGCGCAGGGTGAATATTACTTGACCGATGTTCCGCGATTGCTGCTGGATGATGACGAAACCGTCGCGTTGTTCCAGCACGACCGGCCGGTCGAGGTCGAAGGTGTAAACGACCGAAAGCAGCTCGCCGCGATCGCCCGGATGATAAATGACGAAACCGTCGAGCGTTTGATGAAGGAAAGCGGAGTGACATTCATCGATCCGCGAAACGCATATGTTTCCGCGGATGCGGACATCGGCCGCGACACCGTGATCTATCCGAATGTATCGATCGAGGGCAAAACTATTGTTGGTTCGAATTGCGTCATCCGTTCAGGCACACGGCTGTCGAATGCTCATATCGGCGATGGTGTTGAAATTCGGGACAACTGCCTGATCGTCGATTCTGAGATCGGCGATAAATGCACCGTAGGCCCGTCGGCCCATATGCGCGGACACGCCGTTATGGTCGAAGGCTCGAAGATCGGAAACTTTGTCGAGATGAAAAAAACTCGGCTTGGAAAGAATTCGAAAGCGGCGCATCTTACATATCTCGGCGACGCAACCGTCGGCGAAGACACCAACATCGGTGCCGGCGTCGTAACTTGCAACTACGACGGCAAAAACAAACACGAAACGCACATCGGGAAGGACGTGAACATCGGTTCTGACACTATGCTGGTCGCCCCTGTTACGGTAGGCGACGGAGCGACCACCGGTGCGGGAAGTGTCGTTACGAAGGACGTCCCGCCGGGCGAACTGGTCGTCGGGGTTCCGGCGCGAAGCGCCCGGCGCGTTAAGAGTGATCAATGAAATACGCCATTCTTACTTTGTGCCTGATCAACGGCCTCTGGATGCTGATCGACGGGATCTATGTACTGTTAAACGGGAAATACATCGGGCCTGAAAAGCCGGGGCCGTGGGCGTCGCTGATAGGAGTTACAGGTGTCGATGTGTTCAAGCTTGGGCCGATGTTTATCGGGTTCGGTATTGCCTGGATCCTGTTTGCGGCTTCATTTTGGACCGGGACCGATTGGGCCCGAACATTCGGTATCGTTCTCGCGGTTCTGACGCTTTGGTATTTGCCGTTCGGAACGCTGATTTCGATCATCGTGATCATATGTCTGGCTTTGGTTCTCAAGAGCGCGGGGGTGTAACGCGCAGCCCCGGCTCGTGGTAAAATGTGGTTATGAACGATCGCGAAAGAGATAAGTCCCTTTCATCCGATGACTGCAGGGGCACGGATGGCCAAAGGAGGCCAAAGCGCTTGCGGATCACCGCCGAAGAGTCGCTTCGGCGAATGAAGGAATTCGAGAAGAGGAGGGACGCGTTCATTGCCGCTATCCGCAAGGGCAAGGATTGAGCTCTACGTGCCCGATCAGCCAGTAAAGGCGTATAAAAATCTTCTGCAAGCTGTCATCAAAGAGTTCACGCAGGTATTCGGTGGCTGTACCATTAAGCGTGCCGAAGGCTCATATCTTTCGGACGCGGGCGAAACGGTCAAAGAGCCGGTACTGATCGTTTACAGCGACTCGGAGTTCGATCTCGAAGAAAACCGCGACGCGATTTCCGATTACGCCGATCGGCTTCGCGAGGACGTCTACACGGCGTTGGACGAGGAAGAAATTCTAGTTGCACTTTTGCCGGTACAACATTCCATTTGATCTATGTGCGGAATTGTCGGTTATGTTGGGAACAAGCAGGTTGTGCCGTTGATCATCGACGGCCTTCGCAAGCTGGAATATCGCGGGTACGATTCGGCCGGCATCGCCGTTGTAGATGAACAGCAGCATCTCGAACTGCGTCGTGCGGAAGGGAAGCTCCGAAATCTGGAAGAATGCATCAGGCTTAATCCGCTCGACGGCACGTACGGCATCGGACACACGCGTTGGGCAACTCACGGGCGGCCCACTGAAGAAAACGCGCATCCCCATCGGGACGCATCCGGTAAAGTTGTTGTCGTCCACAACGGCATCATCGAAAACTATCTTCAGCTCAAGGATCGGCTGGCCGGCCTTGGCCATGAATTCAAAACGGAAACGGACACCGAAGTGGTCGCCCATCTGATCGGGCATTACAAAGATACGGATAATCTATCGCTCGAACACGCGGTTAGAAAAGCGGTCAAGGAGCTTCGGGGCATTTTCGCAATGTCGATAATCTCGATCGACGAGCCGGATACCATCGTTTCGGTCCGAGAAGGCCCGCCGGTTGTGATCGGCCTTGGCGATGGCGAGTTTTTTGTCGCGTCGGACGTCCCGCCGATCCTGGCGCATACGCGCGATGTTTTCTTTCTCGGTGACAAGGAAATGGCGGTGCTTACGAAGGACAGCGTTCGTGTTACGGATTTTGACGGCAACATCGTCGAACCCAAACAGCAGCGGATAACGTGGGACCCGATCCAGGCGGAGAAAGGCGGATTCAAGCACTTCATGCTCAAGGAGATCTACGAGCAGCCGCGTGCGGTCCGCGATACGGTGCAGGGCCGTGTTTCGCTCGATACCGGAAAGGTCTATCTGGAGCAGATGGATATTTCGGACGAAGAATTTCGTTCGTTCACGTCGGTCAAGATCGCCGCGTGCGGTACTTCCTGGCACGCCGGGATCGCGGGCAAATATATGCTTGAAAGGCTGGCGCGCGTGCCGGTCGAGGTCGATTACGCTTCCGAGTTTCGCTACCGCGATCCTGTCCTTACCGAAAACGATCTGCTCATCGTGATCTCGCAATCCGGCGAAACTGCCGACACGATCGCCGCCATGCGCGAGGCGAAGCAGCAGGGCTGCAAGGTGCTCGCGATCTGCAACGTTCAGGGCTCGATGATCACGCGTGAGGCGGACGGCACGATCCTGACTCATGCGGGTCCCGAGATAGGCGTCGCCTCTACCAAAGCCTTCACGGCGCAGATGACAGCGCTTTACCTCTTTTCGATGTACCTCGCGAACCTGCGCGAAACGATCTCGCCCGATGAAGCGAAAATGCTGGCCCAGGACCTCGCAGAACTACCGCTAAAGATCGAACAACTCCTGACCGACGCGGACGCGATCGACGACCTGTCGAAGGAATATTTCCGCGTGCAGGATTTTTTATACCTGGGACGCGGCATTAATTTTCCCGTCGCTCTAGAAGGAGCGTTGAAACTGAAAGAGATCAGCTATATCCACGCCGAAGGCTACCCGGCAGGCGAGATGAAGCACGGGCCGAATGCTCTTATCGACGAAAAATTGCCAGTCGTCGTCGTTAATACCTGCGAAAAAGGGAACGCCGGAAGCGAGCTGCGTTACGAAAAAACGCATTCGAACATAGTCGAAGTGAAAGCCCGTGACGGTATCATTATCAGTGTCCTGACCGAAGGCGATGTGATGAGTTCGAAGGAGTCGAACCACGTGATTTCGATACCGGAAACGTCCGACCTTCTTGGCCCGATACTATCGGTCGTGCCGCTGCAGCTCCTGGCTTATCACATCGCCGTCCGGCGCGGCTGCGACGTCGACCAGCCGAGGAATTTGGCCAAGTCCGTAACGGTGGAGTAGTGGAACGCGGACGCCCTCGTCCGCAACACTGCGACGGCCGCGAAACTATTTTCGCCCATTCGGGCTCGTTGCGGACGATCGCATCCGCGTTCCATATGAAAGCAATTGTCGTCCATGAATACGGTGAGCCTGAGGTGATGAAGCAGGAAGAGCTGCAAACACCTCAACCCGCCGACGGGCAGGTGCTTGTTAAGATCGAGGCCGCCGGCGTCAATCCAGTTGATACGTACCTTCGCACGGGCATTCATGCCCACGCGCCCGCACTCCCTTATACACCCGGGAAAGACGGTGCCGGCACGGTTGAGGCGATCAGCTCCGGCGTAGCGAACTTCAAACGGGGCGACCGGGTCTATACTGCAGGATGCATTTCGGGAACGTACGCAGAATACGCGATCTGCGAAGAGAGGCACCTCGGCAAGCTTCCGGACAACATAAGTTTCGAGCAGGGAGCCGGTGTCTGGACGCCTTATGCAACTAGTTATCGGGCCTTATTCCAAAAGGCGCACGCGAAAGCCGGTGAAACGGTTTTGATCCACGGGGCTTCCGGCGGTGTGGGCAACGCGGCGGTCCAATGGGCGAAGAACGCCGGTTTGACTGTGATCGGCACAGCCAGCTCGGAAGAGGGGAAACAGCTCGTGTCGAAGCAGGGTGCGGATGCGGTTTACGACCACACTGACGAAGACCACTTCGGCGATATACGCGAGTTCACCGGCGGAAACGGCGTCGACGTGATCATCGAAATGCTCGCGAACGAGAATCTGGAACGCGATTTTGAATGCCTCGCGATGTTCGGCCGGATCGTTGTGGTAGGGAACCGCGGCTCGATTCAATTTACGCCTCGCCAGGCGATGACCAAGGACGCGACGATCTTCGGGATGTCGCTGTTCAACGCTCCGCAGGAAAAACTGGACGCGATTCACGCGACCATTTTCGACGGATTGTCGAAAGGGTTTCTAGATCCGCCCGTCTCGCGGCAATTCACGCTTGCGGACGCTCCGTTAGCCCACCATGCGATAATCGAAGAAAAAGCGAACGGAAAGATCGTTCTTACTCCGTAGTTTAATTTCTGCCCAAACTAAGACGAAAGCCAACCCGAGCCGTCACAGGCGACCCAACGGTTACGAGCGGCGTGCGTCCGACCTCGTACTTGCTATTAAGTATATTTTCGAACGCGGCAAATATCTCAAAACCGTTCCGGATCCTGCGTGATATGCGTGCATCCAGCGTGAAATAACGTGCCAGCGCGAAGAGGTTTTGATCATCGTCAAACTGGCGGCTGCTTCCTCGTCCCTGGACCGTAAGATCGAACAACGACGGCTTTGCGTAGACGGCCTGAAATGAATATTGATGCCGCGCGATCTGCGGGATCATACGTCCGTCGAGCGAATCGCCGCCGGGAAATTCAAGGACTTCGGCATCTACAAAAAGATACCCCGCAATTAATTTCAAACTGTCGGATGGACGCAATTCAAGGTCGATTTCCAGGCCCCGAGACCGGGTCCGGCCAAGATTCTGCCTTTGTCGAGTAATGAGCGACGGGGTTACCGAAAGCGTCACGTTTGCGATCGACCGATCGACCTCCGACCAAAACGCCGTCGCACGTGTCGAAGACCGACGCGATGTCGATTCAACAAGCACGCCGCCCTCGCCGCCGGTCAGGCGCTCGGCCGAAAGGTTTTCATTTGCCCGCGTGAGCACGTTACCAACCCGGAAACTTCTATAAAGCTCGTTCAGCGTCGGTGCTCGAAACGATTTATAGGCGGAACCGAAAACCGAAAAGTTTTCTGACGGGCGATACAGTATCGAAAACTGCGGGCTCCACGCCGATTCTGTCCGATCGGGAAATAAGGTCACGGTTACCTGGTCCGGATTCGTCAATGATGTGGTTGTCGAACTGGCGCCCAAGTTGTTCCAGCGGTCGTAGCGTAATTTCCCGACGAACGATATCTTTCGGCCGATGTGGATAATGTCTTCACCAAAAAATGCGTATGTCCTTTCCCGTCCGCCAGAGCTCACAAAAGACACCGCACTTCCTTGAACTATTACGGTCTCATCGGAAAACCCGCGGACCTCACGCGCGTCGATCCCTGCGACTACTGTGTTAGCTGTTCCGTACGTGCGATTCCATTGTCCGGACAATCCTAAAACCTGCGCAGGCACACGCTGGATCCGTAAAAGACTTTCCGATGTTCTATCTGACGAAACAGCGGTGAAAGTCTGGTCGTAGACCTGCGTGCCGCCAAACAGTTTTGCAGAAAGAGAACCAATGGTGTTCGAAGTGAACGAACCGCCCACACTGTGATCTCGAATATGTGTCCGATTGGTTTGCGCGGGCGTGCCGTTACCGCGGTCTTCGGCAAAGTAGTTTGTTCGGCCAAAGGCCTCGGCGTTTTCCCCGAATTTTCGATCGACCCTCGCGTCGAGACTCAAGCGTGCGGAATCCGCTTTCACATCGATCGGCCCGCGCACGCCTTCCGCCACCGGAACATAGCCGCCGGTCCGAAAAACTTCGGCCGCCGCACTGAAACCCCATTTTTTCCAAACCGTTCCGACGAAAAGGGAAGCCTCGGCCGTCGCCTGGCTGCCCGCCGAAGCGCTAAGCGTAAGCTTTGGGGCCTCAGGTCGTCGCGTAATAATATTTACGGCGCCGCCAAGCGCGCCGCTGCCATATAGGCTCGACGCTCCGCCGCGAAGCACTTCCACGCGTTGGACCGATTCGCGCGGCACGCGGCCCCAATAGACCCAGCCGCCGAACGGATCATTCAAAGGAATACCATCGGCGAGAACGAGCGCACGGCTCGCCCCGCTGGCACCAAGCCCGCGAAGGCTCACTCCTTGAGCGGTGGGATTAGCGACGCGGCTCGACGTGCGGCGGAAAAGCTGGAAACCTGGAATTTGCCTCAGCGAATCGTCGAGAGTAACGTTCGGACTGTTCGTTATTTCTCTCGAAGACAGGACGGAAATGCTTGCGGGCGTGTCGCCGATCCTCGATTCAACTCTCGATGCGCTGATGACGACCTGTCCCGCGACACCAGCAGGTCGAAGCATTATCGTTAGCGACGGCGTAACGTTCTGCAGACTCCAAGCTGTTTCGTATGGGGCGAAACCAACGGCGAAAACTCGAAGCGTGGCTGATCGGGTATCGCCTATGTTTATTTTAAAACGTCCGTCTGCTTGCGTAAGAGCTTCCGTCCGCAGGACGCCCGCGACCTCGAAGAGCACGCGAGCGCTTATGACAGCATCGCCGTTTATGTCGACGACCTCGCCTTCGAGAACCACCACCGTCGGCACGCCCGTCTGAGAAAAAACTACCTGGACTGTAAGCAACAAAATGGCTGCAGAAATTCCCGCACGAGCTTTGTTGAACAAACAGCGAATCATATGTCTGCCCAATGATACGTTCAACATCGCCGGTTTCAAATGTTAGCTGCAATACAACCAAATATTTTTTTTCGGATCAGCCTAAAGCGGTTATATCGTCTACGTCGCCCGACATGCGTTGATTTCTTCGCGTTTTCCCACCCGCACTGCCGATGTCTTTGGAGGAACAGATGAGAGCTAAACTCATTTTCGTTGTATTGACTGTAACGACGGCGGTATTTATGATCGGGTGCGCCCCGCCATCTAATACCAGCTCGAACAACTCTGCGGCTGCTAGCCCGACTGCTTCGCCTGCAGTTTCTCAACCTGCGGTCGCCGACGGTGACTGGCCGGGATATAACCGGACTTTGGACGGCCAGCGTTATTCGCCTTTAAATCAAATAACTACCGAAAACGTGGCGAGCTTAAGGAAGGTTTGCGAGGCAGATCTGGGCGAGGGCGGCAACTATCAGAGCGGAATCGTGGTTGTTAATAATACGCTCATCGCTACGACCGAAACTACAACATATGCCTACGACCCTGCTACATGCGTACTGAAATGGACGCATAAGATCGAGAAACCCGCCAAGGAAGGGTTGCGGGTGAACCGCGGTGTCGCCTTTCTGGACGGCAAGTTCTTCCGCGGGCTGAACACAGGTGAGATCGCCGCGATCAACGCCGCAGACGGGAAGGAGCTGTGGCGAACGAAATTCGCCGATCCGGAAAAGGGCGAGTCTGTACCTGCCGCGCCGATCGCGTTCAACGGAATGGTGTATATCGGACAGGCGGGCGGCGACAACCGCGGAGTTCGCGGCCGCATGCACGCCTTCAACGCTGCGGACGGAAAAGAAGTGTGGAGATTCGAGCTTGTTCCGCTCGAAGGTCCAGGAGCCGATACATGGCCTCCAAACGACCCGGCCAACCCGCGTACGGGAGGCGCGACTTGGACCTCGTACACCGCGGATGCGGTTAACGCCCTGCTTTACGTTCCCGCGGGAAACGCTGCCCCTGATTTCGATATCAAAGCCCGGCCGGGTTTAAATCTCTACACCAATTCGATCGTTATCCTCGACGCGAAAACCGGGGCGTTCAAGGAATACTACCAACTCACCCCTAATGATTTCCATGATTGGGACGTCGCTGCTCCCCCGGCTTTGATAAGAACCGCGGGAGGGAAGAACCTCATTGTTGCCGGCGGAAAGGACGGAATACTCCACGCCGTCGATCCCGCGCAAAAAAGGGAAATATATAAGACGCCCGTGACGACGATCGAAAATGCGGATGTGCCGTTCTCCGAGAAAGATGTGCATTTCTGCCCGGGCGTTCAAGGAGGTGTCGAGTGGAACGGCCCGGCGTTCCATCCGCAGCAGAATCTCATATTCGTTAACTCTATCGATGCGTGCTACACCATCAACCTGATGGCGCAAAGCCCACCTCCAGGCAAACCCGGGGCTCCTTATACCGGAGAAGCCGACGCCGATGAGCCGTTCGGTCGTGTGGATCCGAAGGAAAAGTGGAAGGGATGGATCACCGCCGTGAATGCGGACGACGGCACGGTAAAGTGGAAATACCAATCGCCGACGCCGATGATCGCGGCTATAACGGCGACAGCGGGCGGCTTCGTGATCACCGGCGATCTGAACGGAAACGTAATTGCCTTTAACGGTATGGACGGCCGTGAACTCTGGCGAAATAATCTCGGATCGCCGATCGGGGGAGGCGTGATCACATATCTCGCAAATAACAAGCAATACGTGGCGGTTGCCGCCGGTATCACTTCGATGAGCTGGAAAACAAAGGCCGGGAACGCGAAGGTTGTTGTTTACGGGCTGCCATAGGGAACGTTCCGTATTCGCTATACGAAGGGCGACGAGCGGCGCTCTTCGTATCTTGCCTTCGTAGCGCCCGCTTCGACCAAAGTTCGAGGCACCATTCGAATCGCAAAGACGCACTCCGGCAAAACATCCTCGAAATCTCAAGAATAACTCAACCGGGCTGACGCAGAATTTCTTCAGACATAACTGGCGTTGCCCCCGACCAGTCAAAAGGGGGAACCGTCGATGAAGATCTTCTATCTGATGGCCGCAACCGCGCTGGCCTTTTTTTGCATTCAGCATACATCAGTTACCGAACGCGCCGGTGCGCAGGACGCGGTTGAGCGTCGAGCGTTCGTAGATGGCGAGGTCCTGGTGAAATTCAAACGAGGTGTCGGGTCCGCGTCAAAACTCGGTATCCATCAGAGCCTAGGTGCTCGCGTCGAAACGGATTTCGGCGAGATCGGCTGGCAGCATGTTCGCCTGCCTGAAAGCCTTCAAACAAATGACGCTATTGAGATTTACCGGTCGGATCCGAATGTCGAAGTGGCGCAGCCGAATTTTCTCTACTATATCCAGGCGTCGCCCAACGATCCGATGTTCGGGCAGCTCTACGGAATGCAGAGAATCAGCGCGCCTCAGGCATGGGAGACGACAACGGGCGATCCAAACGTTGTTGTTGCCGTGATCGACACAGGTATCGATAAGAACCATCCGGATCTGGCCGCGAATGTCTGGCACAATCCGAATGAGGTCGCGGGCAACGGAATCGACGATGACGGAAACGGTTATATCGACGATATTAACGGCTGGGACTTTCTGAACCAGGATAACGACCCGGCGGACGGCCATGACCACGGCACGCATTGTTCCGGGACAATCGGAGCTGTCGGCAACAACGGTATCGGCGTTGCCGGTGTTAACTGGAACGTGAAAATAATGGCGTTGAAAACTCACGACGACGTTGTTGGAGGTTCAACATCGGTCTCTTTGATCAAGACATACCAGTACGTCGCGAACATGAAAGACCGCGGCGTGAACATACGTGCCACAAGCAACAGCTACGGCGGCCCGCCCGAGGCTGGCACTTACGATCAGGCTCTCAAGGATTTCATAGACGCTGCGGGGCGGGCAGAAATCTTGAATGTTTTTGCCGCCGGAAATCAGTTGACCGTGGATCAAGAAGAAAACAATGATATCTTGCCGACGTATCCCGGCAGCTACAACAGCCCCAGCATTCTGGCTGTCGCAGCTTCCGATCAAAACGATAACCGCGCCTCGTTCTCGCACTACGGCCTAACCACTGTCGATGTAGCGGCCCCGGGTGTTGGTATTCGCAGCACGGTTGCGGGCGGAGGTTATGCGAATTTCAACGGAACATCGATGTCCACACCGCACACGGCCGGCGCTGCTGCTCTGCTCGCGGCTGCTCATCCGAATCTCTCCGCAGCGTCGCTAAAGGCGACTTTAATGAATACTGTCGATGTGCTGCCGCAATGGAGCGGGCTCACCGTGACTGGCGGCAGGATAAACGTTGCGCGTGCTATCGCCGAGCCGACCGTTTGCAAATTTCAACTTTCGTCGACCTCAAGTAAATGGCCGGCGGGCGGCGGTGGCGGAAGCATTAGCGTTGCTGCCGCGCCGAACTGCGGCTTTGCGGGATGGTCTGATCAACCTTGGGTCGTGGTGACATCGGATCCCTCAAGCGGAAATGGTTCGGTTTCATTCACGGTTACGCAAAATACGTCCCTAATGGCAAGGACCGCAAATCTGTACATCGGTGGCCGGGTCCACGCGATCTCGCAGGCGGGAATTCGTTAAGGGTGTTTTTGCGGAAAAAACCTCAGGCTACCGGTGCAGCGG
>JAICPV010000544.1 GCA_025929655.1 Pyrinomonadaceae bacterium | reverse complement strand
GAACCTGCGAAAATTCGCGAACACGGTTTCGACGTACGCTCGATAGCCTGTCTTTCAAATCCGGTTGAGATCGCCGTCGTCTGTGGCGGCGATTTTTTTGTTGTTATATTGGAAGTATGACAGATCGGATCGAAGTCTTCGAGCAGATGCTCGCCGCAGACCCGGAAAACACGATGGTGATGTTCGGCCTCGCGAAGGAATACGAAAAACAAGGTCGGTACGTTGACGTTATCCGGGTTCTCGAGAAATATCTTTCGAAGGCCAATGATGAGGGCAATGCGTACGGCGTTCTTGCCAATGCTTATGTTCAAAACGGTGATCGTGAAAAGGCTATTGAAACTTATAAGAAAGGCATCGATGTTTCAATAGCACACGGACACCCGTCGATGGCAAATGAGTACCGGATGACGTTGGAAATGGATCTGTCAGAACCGCCTGCGTGAGCGGGCGGCCAGCTGCATTTCCCACACGCTTATCCAGGCGGTTCGGGTTTGCAGGCTTTTGCAGTTGCTTTCCTTATTCGCACTGGCTTTTCGGGTTTCTCATACATTACCGGAGCCTTGTTTATCGCGTCGACGACGTCCATTCCTTTTGTAATGCGGCCGAATGCGGCAAACTTGCCGTCCAGCGGCGGCGACGGAGCGACCAGGATGAAGAAGTGTGTCGATGCGGTGTTCGCTTCGTCACCGCGCGCCATTGAAACGACGCCGCGCTCATGAAGTATCTTGTTAGGCTCGTCGGGGATGGTCCGACGCGCGCGGGCGCCCATCGATGCCGAGACCTTGCCCTCACGCGTCCAGATATCGCCGCCCTGGATCACGAAATTTGGAACGACCCGGCTGAACGTCGTCGTATCGAACATTCCCGTAGCTGCGAGATTCAAAAAATTGCGGACTGTTACCGGCGCCTGTTCCGGATAAACTTCCATCTCGATCGTGCCCGCTTCTGTATCGAATGCAACGCATTGCGAGGCCATCATTTTCACGTCGGCTTTTTCAAAGGGCTCGGACTTGGCGGCAGGCGATGGCGCAGGACGTGAATTCGCTTTCGCCGGCTCTTGTGCAAAAAGATGGCCCGCGAAACACACGAAACACGCGAAAAGGAAAGCGATTCTTTCGGACATGGTTTTAGAATTTTCTGTCAAACCATTTCAGGTGTAAAGTAGGGCAGAACCGCCTGCGTTAGCGGGTGGGTTCTTCATTATGAAAAACTTATTCGTCGTCTTCGCATTGGTTTCTTTCTTAGCACTAAACTCGTTTGCTCAGCGTGAGCACGGCGTCCGCCCGACCGAAACAGGTGGGCCGCTCGTGCCCGAGCAGGCCGCTTTCGACGTGCAGTCGTACGATGTGACCGTGAAGGTCAGCCCGGCCACGAGATCGATCACAGGCACGACCGTGATGATCGCAAAAGTCGTTCTACCTACCGACGCGATCCTTTTGCATCTCGACACGCCCTACAAGATCGATCGTATCTACAGCACTACGGGAAATACGCAGCAAGGCCTGCGATATGAGCATAAAGACGGGAAGCTGAGGATCACATTCCCCGCCCGCAAAAGCGTCGGCGAGACTTTCGAGACCGTTATCTCGTACGGCGGCACGCCGCGAGTCGCACCGAATCCGCCATGGATCGGCGGTTTCATCTGGACGAAAACGGCGAGCGGCGCAGATTGGGTTTCGATCGCGATGCAGAACGACGGTGCCGATATTCTGTTTCCGGTGAAAGACCATCCCTCCGACAAACCATCCACCGCGACCTTACGGGTAACCGTTCCCGATCCGCTCGTCGCTGCCGGCCCGGGCAAGCTCGAGGAAACGAACAAGAACAAAGACGGCACAACCACCTACGTCTGGCGGATGGACAATCCGATCCCGAATTACTCGATCCTGTTCGACGCCGCACCGTACCGCGTTAT
>JAICPV010000172.1 GCA_025929655.1 Pyrinomonadaceae bacterium | reverse complement strand
GGCGGCACGACCGACGACGGGCGGCCGTATTTCGTGATGGAATATATCGACGGGCTGCCGCTTTACCGCTATTGCGACCGCGAACGTTTGACGGTGGAGGAGCGCCTGAAACTTTTCGCGCGGGTTTGCCAGGCGGTCGAATACGCGCATCAAAAACGCGTTATCCATCGCGACCTTAAGCCCTCGAACATCTTTATCACCAACGACGGAAATCCACGGCTATTGGATTTTGGGATCGCAAAGCTGCTCGATCCCGAAATGGCGCTCGATACGCTTCGTCCGACTGCTACCGCTTTGCGGATGATGACCGTCGATTACGCCTCGCCGGAGCAGATTCGCGGCGAAGCGGTCACGTACGCCAGTGACGTTTACAGCCTGGGCGTGATCCTGTTCGAGCTGCTGACGGGGTTTCGCCCGTACACGCAAGCTAGCCGGAACGCACACGCGGTCGCACGCGCGATTTGCGAAGATGAGCCGCCGCTGCCCAGCGAGGCGGTCGTCGGAAACGACCTCGGGCTTGCGCCTGTGCCGGTGAACAGCAATGCGACCACGCTGATAGATATCGCCGACCTGCGACGCGATTCGCCTGACGAGCTTCAAACAGAGCTTCGCGGAAACCTGGACAATATCGTTCTCAAAGCGTTGCAAAAACAACCGAAGCAGCGATACGGTTCCGTCTCGGAATTTCGCTTCGATATCGAGCGGCATTTCAAAGGCCAGACGATTTCGGCACCTCTATTCTTTCTGGAATCGATCCGTCCGCAAGCAGAAGCGTCGGACGGCTCGAAGCTTGTCGCGGTTTTGCCCCTTTCGCTGATGAGCCCGGGGGCGGCCGAAAACACTGATGAGGCTTATTTAACGATCGGTTTAGCAGACGCAATAATCACGCGACTAGCCACGGTAAGAGCGCTTAATGTTCGCCCGACAAGCTCGATCACTCGTTACAACGAGCATTTCGTCAATCCGTTTCGAGCGGGCAAGGAGCTTGGCGTCGATTTCGTGCTGGACGGGCGGATCCGACGTTTCGGTGACCGGCTTCGGATTTCGCTGCAGCTACTCGAGGTCGACAAAGGCTCGGCGATATGGGCCGGACAGTTCGATAAATGTCTCACCGACGTGCTCGAACTGGAGGACGCGATATCGGAAGAAGTTGCCGCTGCATTGATCCCTCAGTTGACAGGCGAGGACCGTGCGAAACTTTCAAAACGAGGAACCGACGATCCACGGGCTTACGAAGCTTACATGAAAGGCCGGTTCTATTGGAACCAGTTCACGTCGCAGTCATTGCCCAAGGCTATCGAGGCATTCAACGCCGCTATCGACTACGACCCGAATTACGCGCTCGCGCACGTGGGCATCGCGGACTTTTACATTTGGGCGAACATCTACGGCTTGATCCCGGTTCCGGAGTCATACCAAATGGCTGAGGCGGCTGCGCGGCGTGCTCTGCAGATCGACAAGGAGCTCGGGGAAGCATACGCGTCGATGGGGCTGATAGTTCTTAACAAGTTCGAATACGCAAAAGCGGAACGACTTTTCAAACGGTCGATAGAGCTGAGCCCGCATTATTCGCTCTCGCATGAATGGTACTCGGCATTGCTCGTCGGCACCGGCCGTTTTTCTGAGGGGATCGAAGAAATGCAAAAGGCGGAACAACTTGACCCGCTTTCTTTGCGAACGAAGATTCTTGTTGCTTGGAGCAGCTACCAGACCGGCAACCTCGAGGCGGCGCTTTCGAAGGTCGAAGAGATCATCGGCCTCGATGAAAACTATCCGCAGGGTCACATTCAGCGGGGATACATTCTCACGGAGTTGGGCCGGGCTGAAGAAGCGGTAGCTGAGTGCGAGCTGGCAGACGAGATAATGCCGGGTTCCGCGCTTGCGGAATTCAATCTTTGTTTTGCGTACGCCGCGGCGGGCCGCAAAGGCGACGCCATCAAACTTGCCGACGCAATGGCTGAGCGCTCGAAAACGGAATATGTCAAACCGATGTTCCTGTTCTTTGCCAACGTTGCCGCGGAGAGACTTGACCGAGCCTTCAATTATCTGGAGATCGGTGTGGAAGAGCGCGATCCGTGGCTCGCATGGCTGGGAACGGAGCGAAAACTGCACGTCATCCACCATGACCCGCGGTTTATAGAGCTGCTGCATCGAACGAACAAAACTCTCCAGAACGGGCGCGTGCGAATTTTAGATTCCTCACTTGAGGACTTCACTTCAACTTGGCGGAGCGAAGCCGTTACATCGCCCGAAGCCGATCTGCCAACCGGAACGATCCAGAGGGGCTTTTTTGTACAGCACATATGGAAGTTCGGGGCAGCGGGCGTTTTGGTTGCCGGACTTTTGGCGGCGTATGCGAGCGGATTCCTGACCGTTAATGTGGGAACCGATCCGCGGACGGTCCTACAGCAAGTGCCCTCCCAATTCAAATCTGTGGCGGTGCTGCCTTTCTCGAACGAGACCGGTGACGCTTCGAATGAATACATCGCCGACGGCATCAGCGACGGGCTTATCGCCAGGATCTCAAATTACCCCGGAATACGAGTGATCCCCCGCGCTAGTAGTTTTCGCTACAAATCAGGGCTAATGGACGCCCGTGGCGCCGGAGCCGAACTTGGCGTCGAAAGTGTTTTGGCCGGCAGACTGCAGCGTTTTGAAGATGGTTACAAAGTCGAACTCGAGATGATAGACGTCAGCGAAGGCCGGCCTCTGCTGTCGATGTCGTTCGCAGAGAAGGCTGATCGCATTTTCGCGCTTCAGGACACGATCTCCGCGAAGGTGATCGATGTCTTGCAGCTTACGACGGGAGGTCCGACGCCGAATTCGAAGACGCATACCGTTAATAACGAGGCGTTTCAGAATTACCTAAAGGCCGAATATTACCGACAAAAGGGAACGCCCGCTGCTACGACCGAAAGTATCGAGCTGTATGAAAAGGCGATCGCGATCGATCCGGAATACGCACTTGCACACTTGGGCCTTGCTCTCGCCTACCGAAGTGCGCCTGCGTACGGCACAATGTCGACGCAAGTTGCCTACCCGAAAGTTAAGGAGAATGCGCTTCGGGCACTCGAGCTCGACCCGTCGCAAAGTAACGCATACGTTGCGTTGGCGGCAGTAAAAGCGACCTACGATTGGGACTTCACTGGCGCGGAACAGGAATACAAACGTGCAATACAGCTCAGCCCCAACAGCGTCGAGGCCCATTTTGGTTACGGAAATTTTCTCGTTGCAATGGGACGAACCGACGAAGCGTTGACGGAATTTAGAAACGCACTTCAAACGGATCCGTTATCGTTGAATGTCCTGATCAATATCGGCTGGGCACTATATATCGCGGGGCGGTATGACGAAGCCGAGGCTCAAGTGCGCATGGTGATCGAACGTGATCCCACCTTCGCCAGGGCATATTTAACTCTCGGCGAGGTGCTGGAGGAACAGGGCCGATATGAAGAGTCGATCCAGGCGCTTCAGAATATCAGGCAGCTGTCTCAGGATCCGATCGCGGATATGGCCCTCGGGCATGTTTACGCGATGGCCGGACGAAAAGCCGAAGCTCAGAAAATGGCTACGGAATTGGAAGAAAAAGTTCGATCGAAACAGGCGTCATCGTTTTTACCCAGCGTCGTTTACGCGGGCATGAACGAAAAGGACAAGGCGTTCTATTGGCTCGAGCGCGCGTATCAGGAGCGTTCCAATTGGCTGGCGTTGATCAAGGTCGGCCGCCGGATGAAAAACCTGCACGGCGATCCGCGATTCGATGACCTACTAAACAGGATCGGCTTTCCAAAATAGGAAAGCCGGCGAGGTTACTTAAGAGTGCTTCTGTAGGTATTATGCGGAATCAAAGATATGAATTTGTAGATAGATGAAAGTTAACCTCGCCGTCCGTTCGAAAATTCGAGAAACGATATTTTGCTACTCATCTTTATAAGCGTAAGAACGACGAAAAATGGGTCACGGTTCCGAAAAAAAATGCCCGGTAATTTTCCGGGCATTTTGTGTCGATGGAAGACAATGTTTGGTCATCGAACGGGAACTGCTTCGATAATACTGAGGAAAGACTCGGTCGGAATGATCCGTTCGATCTTGTAGCTGGCCTTTTCGAGTAGCTCGCGCCATTCCTTTTCAGTGCGTTCTCGTCCGCCGGTCATTACGAGCATGATCAGATCGAAGAATTTGCTGAAATGCGGCTCGCCCGCTTCTGGCACGACCGCCTCTGCGAGTAACAACTTTCCCTTTTCCGGTAGGACCTTTTTGATGTTCTCGAGGATCTTCAACGATTTCGAATCTTCCCAATCGTGCAGGATCCACCGCATCGAATAAATATCGCCGCCCTCCGGAACCGATTCGAAAAAATCACCCCCGATCGTTTCGCATCGGTCAGCGACGCCTTTTGAAGCGAGAAATCCCTTGGCCTGCTCGACGACCGATGGCGCGTCGTAGATCACGCCTTTCAGATCAGGATTCTTCGCCAGGATCGCAGAGATCATTCCACCAATGCCGCCGCCGACGTCTATCAGCTTCTTGTAACCCGAGAAATCGTATTTGGTGCTGATCGCCTCGTTCAGCGGCTCTGAGCTGGCGGCCATGTAGCGATTGAAATTCTCGGCCTGTTCCGGATCGGTCTGGAAGTAAGCCCAGATGTCTTTGCCGAACTTATTATCGAAAGCGATCTCGCCCGTTTTCACCGAAGCCATCAGGTTGCCCCACGCCTCGTAATGCACCTGGCCCATTTCGGAGATCGCGGCGCCGCGAAGCGAACCGACGACGTCGCTGCGAAGAGTTTCCGAAAGCGGCGTAAGCGAAAACTTACGGCCTTCTTCTTCCTTGTAAACGCCGGCCATAGCTAGAGCACGCAGAACGCGATAAAGCGAATCCTCGTGTGTTTCTGTCGCCGCGGCCAGATCAACAACTGACCTGGCAGCATCCGCAAGCAGGTCCGAAATACCAAGCTTCGCCGCTACCCAGATGCAGCGGGTAATCCAGAGTCCCGACATCATCTGAAGCATTTGTTCGACCGGCTCGCGGTCGAGCACACGTTGTGTTGAACTTTCCGACATGATTCCTCCTTTTATATTATAAGGTCGCGTAAATAACGCCCTCTCCGTCATTTGCCAACGCTATGTACGATCGCTGCGGCCGCCTGTTCGACAACGGCCGATATGATATCATCACCGTCGCCTTTCGCCTTAGCTTTGAACTGCTGCGCAAGAACCTGATTGGTTCCGCCCGCCGGGCTCACCGCCAGGTCTAGCGTCACTTCGTCCTTGTTCTTCATGCTTCCCGACAAGCTCGCGGCGGTGATGATCGTTGAAGCCGCGATATGCCCCGCGACTCCGCCGACGCCCATTACCGGTGCCACGGAACTCAGCATCTTCCCGAATCCGCCGAAACCACCACCGCCTTTTTTATGCGACGCCGTTGCTTGAAGCACGTAATCGCATTCTTTCTGTCTAGCTTCTTCGGCCTGAGCCGTAGACAACTTGGCTTCGATCGGGACGATCTCGACCTTTGTGCCCTTTACGTGTTGACCGAGCGCATTCTGTACTGCGTTTGCCAGGTCCGCAGCAGCGATTCCGCTGCCGACCGCGCCGGTTTTGATGATCGCGCCTATGCGGACAGTTCCTTCCTTCTTCGGGCCGACGGCGGCCGGTGCTTTCGACTGTGCTGCTTTCTTGATACTCGCGTTTACGATCGCCGATGAATTGTCAGAAACATCAGGAATGACCGAGCCAGTGTTCGTATCCGAATCGCCTTCCGAATTGCTCGAAACCGGCGCCACCGCATAGAGCATCGACGCATCTTTGACTTCG
>JAICPV010000431.1 GCA_025929655.1 Pyrinomonadaceae bacterium | reverse complement strand
TGGCGTTCCGCGATCTCGACCTCCGGCGATTCGAGCAGGAGCTCGAGGTGTGCTGGGAGGTGTACAACGCGGCCTGGGAACGCAACTGGGGCTTCGTGCCTATGTCGAAAGAGGAGTTCGTGAAGCTCGTCTCCAGCGACCAGCCGCAAGTTCCCGCTTACTTCCCTAAAAGCGCCGAGCGCAATCTCGAAGGCCCCGCGGCTTTCGAAGACCTGCCGGAGCCTGTTCAGCTTTCAACGGATGAGATAAGAAACTTCGATGGCGTCGTTCTGGATGTGCGTCCCGAATCCGAATACGGGGCGTCGCACATTCCGAACGCCGTGAACATTGGACTGCGAGGAAAATTCGCAACGTGGGCGGGAACGTTCATCAACATCGGCACGCCCGTCGCCGTCGCCGCTGCGACAACAGAGCAGGTGGACGAAACTTTCATGCGTCTCGCCCGCGTCGGCATAGAAACGGTGAAAGGCTACATCCTGATGTCTGATTACTCGGGCGAAACCGCGTCGGTCGAGCAGCTCGATGTTGCCGACGCGGCAAAGCAGATCTCAGACGACGCGCAGTTCGTCGATGTTCGGCAGCCGGGTGAATTCAGCAGCGGGCACGCGGCCGGTACAGCCAATTTGCCTTTGAACGCATTGGATCGCGAGATAGAGAAACTCGATCCGACAAAACCGACGTTCGTGATCTGTCAGACCGGTTACCGCTCGAGCCTCGGCACCAGCCTCCTCGAGAATGCAGGATTCGATAAGGTATTTAACGTCGCGGGCGGTACTTCCGCTTGGATCGACCGCGGCCTTCCGACTGAAACTTCGGCTGCCTCATGCGCGGCGAGTTGAGCGAACCATCAAGAAGGTAAAAAGGCTGAGATCACTCTCAGCCTTTTTTCTTTTGCATCGCAACGGGATTCGTATGCGAACCTCCATCGTGAACCTGCTTTGGATGTTACGCCCTTACTTACGTGCGGGCTTCTGCAGTGCGGGCTTCTGCATTGGGTCAATCGTTCGAAACGTTTGTGCCATATGCCAGCGGGAAATCGCCCGCCAGGCCCCACTGCCGCGTAAAGATCAAACGCGTTACGGGGGTCATCACGAAAAACTCGCCCTGAGCATTTGGCCGCCAGATAGCGTAGTCGAATTTACCGTCGCCGTTGTAGTCGCCGGGGGTTGGCATATCCGTCGGAGCGATTCCCCAGGTGTCGGTTACGTCGGGCCCGCCGGCACTCGGACGATACGTCCATTGCCAGAAGCCGCCGACATTGCGGATCACGGCCGGGTCGGTCTTGCCGTCGCCGTCATAGTCCCCCGGAGCGACCAGATCATCGAGGTTTCCAAGCTCGATCGTTACTGTTCCGCCGCCGCCGGACATCAAAACAACGAATCGCGGGGTAGCGACGTTATCTTCGAACACCGCGGGATCGTAAATGCCATCGCCATCGTAATCACCGCCGGCGCGCGCACCCGAACCGTTAAGCGCGATGGCCTGATAGCCGGCGCCGAAGCTGGGCCTGTAATACCAGCCGGTGAACCCGCCAACTTCCTGCCTGACAACGGCGACATCGGCTTTGCCATCACCGTTATAGTCGCCCGAAACAGGATCGTCGGTCGGGAACCCAAGTTCGACTGAATTGAGAGTAAAATTGGAACTCAAAATAATATAGAAATTACCGAAGGGCACGCTGCGCCGCCAAACGGCGATGTCCGTCTTTCCGTCCCCGTCATAATCGGCCGGCGCGAGATCTTCGGTGTCGGGGTTGTAAATGCCCCATGTAACCTTGTGCATAGCGTAATTCGAGCTCAGCGAAATATACCAATCGATGAAGCCCTCCGCCGAAGCGCCGTTCGAATCGCGAAGTACGACGTAATCAGTTCGTCCATCGGCCTCGATGTCAATGGGCGGCCGCGCCGGCAGGAGCTGGCCACGGATCTCGCCGTTCGGGAAGCTCGAATTGTGAACATTGATGTACCACAGACCCGCTTTCAGATCAGCCACCTGGGCCGCGGTTACGGCAAAAACCCGGTCCTGCACAGAGCCGCTCGTCGGCCCGGGCGTCGGCGTTAGATCGAATAAGACGTTTGCGTTGCCGCCTACAGCCGATGGCCCGTGAATATGCGCTGCCGTGATGCCGCTTGTTAGGTTGTTGTAATATGTCGAAACCGTGATCTGCGTCTCCGCTTCGTTCAGGAAGAGCCGTCCAAAACCCTGTGCGGTTGACGAATTTGGCGGTACTTCGTTCGATCCGTTTAGATACGCAGTATAGACTTTGGTTACCGGGATCGGAGCGTTTACATTACCCGGCGTCAACATCCCTCCTATGGGAAAGTTCGTGCTTCGGATCGTAGTGCTGTAGGTCACGCTGGCGTTGCCCGAGCCGTCATCTACGAGTCCGCCGTTATACCATGCGGCAAAGCTGTTCGGTGTTGGATCATTTCGAAAACGTGTCGCGGCTCCCGTTGTTCCCCCAACCGATGTAAGGGTAACGCCGTAAGCGATGTCTCCCGCACCACCATCGGTCCAAGCAACTCCGTCGATGATCGTCGCGCCGGCAGGAAGGCTTTCGAGCGTCCCGTTATTGTCCGTGTCGTAATCGGTACCGGGTGTAATAGCGGTAGCGCTGCTTATCAAAAGAAAAGAATTTGTGCCGTTTTGCAAAGCACCGGATGAATTGTCTAGAAATGTCGTCGTAAGGACCGTCGTCGCAGCAGGGTACGTTCGCGACCCGCAGGGCTGTGTGCCGACAACTACAAGCAAACCGTTGGCCCCTATGGCGGGTCCCGGCGAGCCAAAGGTTACCACGCCGGTTGCCACGCCCGGCGTCGA
>JAICPV010000560.1 GCA_025929655.1 Pyrinomonadaceae bacterium | reverse complement strand
GTTCAAGTCCCTTCACCGGCTCCAAAAAACAAGCGGCTTTTTTAGTTCCAGCTAGCATCCCGCGACGTAGAAATCGACGGTGGCAGCATCCAGAACTTTGCCTTCCTTGATCTTCCTGAGCACGCCCGTGAGGTCAGGTGGATACTCGCAGTTTACGCAGCTTGCTTCAGGGGAGACAGGAAAATGGCCGACGAATTGGTATCTGATCCCACCGACGGTTTCGGTTTCGAATGTGATTTCGCGCTCGCCGACCGCGATCTTTGCTAATGCGAACTCTTTTCCATCAAAAAGCATACCGCTTGGGACGGTCGGATTGTTCGAATAAACCCCGTTCTCGTATGAATAGTCGCGCGCGGTGATCGTTATTCTCACATCGGCGAACACGCTCGACGACCCATCGGTCGTTATGTAATAGTCGCCGGAAGGATCGAAGCTTTCCGCAGGCGAAAGCGACACGCTTGCGGGTTGCAAAATGCTTTCGAATGCGGCCGGGTTGCCTGTTACGGGTTCCGCGACCGAAATCGTGGAGCCGGTCGTATTGAATCTGCTCTTAATAATATTGATCCCTTTCACGATCGAAATACCATAGATCGAAGTTGCGCAAAAAACGGTTATGTAAGCGGCGATTTTCAAGATCTTCATATCGGTCCTCCTTTATGAGCTGCCGATCATTATCCTTTCCCTCGGTGAACCGAAACAGCGTCACCATACGGTTCTCTTTCTGTGGATAACCACAGCCGTTGACCGACGCGGCGACGCTTTTGGTCGGGGCCGAACTTGGATAATTTGTTTGAAGGAGATTGCTGTTATAATCCGACTCGCCGTTTAAGATCGTGTCAATACTGATCGCAGAAGATAACGAAGCCCAAAGAAGATACGTTTGCGGTATCGTCTCGGAAACCTTTCCGGATTATCTGCCGATAATTGAGGCGAGCGACGGTGAAACTGCGACGAGAATCGCGGTGGAAGAAAAACCGGATCTCGCGATCTTCGATATTCAAATGCCGAAACTTTCCGGCGTTAAGGCCGCTCGCGCGATCTGGCGCGAATACCCGGGAGCGAGGATCATTTTTTGGACGCAGTTCCCGCACGAGATCTATATCAACGAGATCCGAAAGATCGTCCGCTCGACAGTGCCGCAGCCAACCTACGGTTTCATACACAAAAATAATCCGCAGGAGCGCCTGATCCGGTTTATCTCGGCCGTCCTCGAAGACGGGGCGGACATGATCGACCCTGCATTCAAGGATTCGTTCCAGCGGCCCTTATTAACTGAATTCGAAGCGGAGGCTCTTCGCTATTTAGCGCTTGGCCTTTCTAATTGGGCGATCTCGCGCAAATGCAGCCTCAGTCTGCGCGGCGTGGAAAGCCGTCTTTCGACGCTGTACGAAAAGCTCTTCCCTGAGCATTCTTCCGGAACCGAAGCCGAGGAATACGACAAACTCGCGTATAACACGAGAACGCGGGCGTTCTTTGAAGCCCTGCGACGCGGTTTGATTAACAGCGACGAGCTCGAAAAGGCGCATGAGGAACTCGACGGTTGGATCCACCGCGACCGCCAACGATTTGACCAAACACGCCAATAGGATCATGCGGAGCTCAGCAGGTGTGCTCGGGCGCTTTGACTCCAAGCCGAGGCCAGCTATTATGTCGCTTAGATTCATTTCTTTTCTTCCACAAACGTGGCAAGCCGATTCAACAGACCTCCGGCGGGGCCTCCCATCAAAGCGGCAAGG
>JAICPV010000506.1 GCA_025929655.1 Pyrinomonadaceae bacterium | reverse complement strand
TCGATCTGTATTTTCAACTGATGTTCCTCGCGTTCATGAAAATGCACACGAGTTACGTTCCGGTGGTAGTCGACGTGATCGCGACGACCATAATGGGAGCGATCGCTGGTGGTGTCATAGCTGCCGTATTGGGAGCAATGAACAAACCGGCAAGTTAAAGAAAGATTTCAATACAGAAGCCCGCACCTAAGTTAGGGCGTAACGTCCGATCCAATGTCAGGCCGAGGCGTAACACACCGCCTGCGGATCTTCCTTCCTGGTTACGCCCTTGCTAACGCGCGGGCTTCTGCATTTTTCAATGCTTCTTAACGTAGCTCTTGTGCACCACGAGCTTCGATTTATCATCGCGGGCTTCGAAGACCACGTTGTCTTTTTGTTCTCGCGTCACGATGCTGGCGTTCCCTGAAGCGGCACGCTCTTTCACGTTACCTTTGTCGGCGTCGGCTAGAAAGCTTTTGACGGCTTCCGCTTTTGCAGGTTCGGCAAGCCGAACGGCGCGCGAATGCGCAACGGCCTCGACCGCTGCGGCTTTCAGCATCTTCGGCCAGAGTTTTTTGAACAATGCATTTGAAACGTAAATATCGGCGCTGTTGATCTGACCGTTGATCGCAAAGGCGTATCCGATAACATCGTTCTTGCCTGCGATAGTGCCGGAAAGATTGCGAATGTATTCATCGGCGGTAGCCGAGACACGGCCGTTTTCCAGGCTCAATTGCAGGCTCGTACGAGATTCCGCAGCGACGACCGGAGCACCCACGACGTCGCCGAGACGTGCCTGTGCTTCCGAAACTTTCGCCCAAACGTCGGACTGCGATCGCGAGCCGTTTGCCGCGAGCTTCAACTCTTTGGAAACGATCCGCTCGTTTGACGAAGAGAATTGCGATGCATCTTCGTTCTTCCTCTTTTCCCAGCGGCCCGATTCGACGCAAAACGCCTCGATGCTCACCTTCCCCGATCGCGCCGGAATGATGATGCTGACAGCTAGTACGCGGTCCTGCTTGCCGCCCTTGACGATATCGCCGGACTGGATGAAAACATCGAGCTCGTTCGAAACATTCTCGACCATCAGCTCGTTCACGTCGGAGGTCTCATAAACTCGAAGAAGCTTTCGTTCCATCGCCTCGGCGAGCGTAATGATGTTCGTCCTGTTCGTTTCGTTCTTCCCGTGGATCAGGAAGATCGCCAGGTTTTTGTAAGTGTGGGGCGCGGATACCCGGTACGTGGGGGCTTGTGCAAAAAGGACATTCGCAAACGCGAACACGGCTAAAAATGCGGCGAAAATGCCGACCGTTTTACTGATTTTCATGATTGGGCTTACTCCTTTTTTAGATTCCCTGGGAAAGTTGTTCAATTGCTGAACGAAGGGCAAGCCACGGCCTTGCAGATAATTCTTTATGGGTTGAAGCCGCGGAGAGTATGTTCGAAAGCGTTTTGGTTCGGTACAAGAAATTCCACCGCCTTTTCGATCGATTCGGGAGAGCCCAGCAAAACGGCCGTGTCGCCAGAAAGGAGCCTAAAATTCGCTCCGGGACTCACCCTTGTCTCTCCATCGCGGACGACCGCGATGAGAGTCGCTCCGGTCTTGCTGCGCAGGTCGAGCTCGGCAAGGTTCTTTCCTAATACAGGCGAGTCGGCGGGCAGATTTACCGTTTCCGCACCGGCGGCATTGAGCGCCGAGCGCACGTCCTGCATAGGAGCGGTAGGCACATTCGGCGACCGCAGCATTTCGTATCCCTGTTTTCGGATCCGATCGACCTGGCTTTCAACGACGCTCCGGGCCATTCCGTAGCGGTGAAGCACTCTGGAGAAGATCTCGATACTGGTTTCGAATTCTTCGGGGATGACCTCATCCGCCCCGAGCGAATACAATTCGTTGATCTCCGCAACGTAACGCGTACGCACGATGATGTATACCGTTTCATTGAGGCTGCGGACCTGATCTACCGTGCGGCGTGCCGCCTGCGGATCGGACATCGCCATCACCACTGCCCATGCCTGATCGATCCGCGCGTGCATCAGTACTTCCCGCCGCGTCGCGTCGCCGAAATTGATCTTCTCGCCTTTGGCTTTGGCGCGCTTTACGACCTCAGCGTTCAGTTCGAGCACGACGTATGGTATGCCGACGGCTCGGAGCACACGCGCGAGGTTCTTCCCATTCAATCCGTAGCCGACGATTATGACGTGCTGCTGCAGGCCGCCGCTGGAGGTC
>JAICPV010000385.1 GCA_025929655.1 Pyrinomonadaceae bacterium | reverse complement strand
TATGGAAGACTGCCGCAAGGTCTTTCCGATCGACCGGTTTATCCCCAAAACGAAGGCGGTGGCTCGCGGTGCCCTCGACGAACTTTTCAAAGGTACGACCGAAGACGAACGCAAGAAAGAATTCTGGTCATTTCCGGCGGACGAAACGAAGGACATCATTGCAAACCTAAACGTCAAAAAGGGAAACGCTTACCTGAATTTCAAGAAGATCGTTTACGCAAAACTCGGCAACGCTACAACTAGCTGTGGCGGCGGATTCTTCTCCAGCGTCGAGGAAACGCTTAAGCAATTTCCGACGATCAAGAACGTTTATTACGCGGTCGAGGGTGACGCCGACGGATTCTACGAATGGGTCCAGGTGGGCGAGTGTCCTCACGGGAAACACTGCGCAAGGAAGAATTTTCAGTGATTCAAGACCGGTTTTAGGTACTTGCCCGTGTGCGAAGCGGCGACCTTCGCAATTTTCTCGGGCGTTCCCGTCGCCACGATCTCGCCGCCGCCTTCACCGCCTTCGGGCCCGAGATCGATCACCCAATCTGCCGTCTTGATCACGTCGAGGTTGTGCTCAATAACCAGAAGGCTCGCCCCGTTTTCGATCAGCGCGCGGAAGGATGTCAGCAGTTTGTTTATATCTTCAAAATGAAGGCCGGTTGTCGGCTCATCGAAGATGAAAAGGGTTTTCGATTTCGTCGTTTGGGCCAGATGCGACGCCAGCTTCACACGTTGCGCCTCTCCTCCACTCAACGTCGTTGCGGATTGTCCGAGCCGCAAATAACCGAGGCCGACCGAGTCAAGCACCTTCAGTTTATTGACGATCTTTTTTACATCTTTGAAAAATAGGATGGCTTCGCGAACGGTCAGATCGAGTGCTTCCGCGATATTCCTGCCCTTGTACTTAACGTTCAATATTTCTTCGCGGAAACGGGTTCCGCGGCAGTCCTCACACGTCAACTCGACATCCGCCAGAAATTGCATCTCGATCGTCACGGTGCCGCTGCCCTGGCAGGTTTCGCATCGTCCGCCGGGTACGTTAAATGAAAAATGCGAAGAATTGAAGCCCTTCGCTTTCGCGCCTTGCGACGCGGCGAAAACGTCGCGGATCGCATCGTAAGCTTTGATGTATGTGACCGGATTGGACCGCGGCGTGCGGCCGATCGGCGATTGATCGACCAGAACGATGTCGTCGATCAGTTTCCCGCCGTCTATCCCCTTGAAAAACCCGATGTGCGAATTCCATTCTCCCCGCTGCTTCTTCAGACCGGCATACAGGACATCGTGGACAAGCGTGGACTTCCCCGAGCCGGAAACACCCGTGATGCAAACAAGCATTCCAAGCGGAATGTCGACGGATACATTCTTGAGGTTGTGTTCACGAGCACCATCGATGTGGATCTTTTGATCGGTAGGCTTGATACGGGTTTTAGGGATCTTGATCTCTGTATCGCCTCGCAGATACCTGGCGGTCAAGGAACTCTTGTTTTGCAGCAGCCCCCTGAGTGTCCCTTCATATACGACCTCGCCGCCAAGCTCGCCCGCGAAAGGGCCAATATCGACGATGTGATCGGCCGCACGCATCGTGTCTTCGTCGTGCTCTACGACGAGCAATGTGTTGCCGATGTCGCGCAGATTTTCGAGTATCTTGACTAGACGTGCGTTGTCTCTCGGGTGCAGGCCGATACTCGGCTCGTCCAGGACGTATAACGTACCCACAAGCAGCGACCCGAGATTTGTCGCCAATTGAATTCTCTGCGACTCGCCGCCGGAAAGCGTCGCAGCGAGCCGGCTGAGAGTCAGATATTCCAATCCGACCTCGACAAGAAACTTCAAACGCCGGCGAATTTCCAGCAATAGCTTTTCGGCGATCTGCTCCCGTTCTTCCGTTAGTTTCAGTGTTTCAAAAAACTCGAATGCATCGCTTATCGATAGATCAAGTAATTGAGGAAGCGAACGGCCGCCGATCTTTACATCGCGCGCCTCCTGGCGGAGACGAGAACCTTCGCAATCCGGACAGCGCGTGTAGCCGCGGTATTTCGCCAGAAAAACGCGAACGTGAAGCTTGTACTTTTTCGTGTCGAGCCACTTGAAGAAGCCCTTGATCCCGCGCCAGCCTTCGTCGCCGTAAATGATGTTGTTCTGCTGGTAATCATCGAGGTCGACATACGGTTTTTTGATGTCGATTCCGGCGTGAGCGGCGTATTTGAGCAATTCTTTTTGCGCCCATGCGTGCTGCGGACGCGAAAAAGGCTCGATCGCCCCGTCTTTGATCGAAATCAGCGGATTAGGAATGACGAGATCGTAATCGACACCGATCGTGTTCCCGAAACCCTGGCAGGTCGGGCAGGCGCCGAATGGTGAATTGAAGCTGAAGAGTTGGGGCTCCGGCTCTTCGTAACACGTGCCGTCATACTTACAAATATAGCTGTCGGAATACTTCAGCTCCGGCGTGTCGTCCGCCGGTTTAATAATGGCAGCATGGCCTTCGCGAAAGCATGTTTCGAGCGAATCGACGAGCCGCTGCCGGATATCGCCGCTGGTGGCGAGACGGTCGATCAGGACGAATGTGTTTGTGAAATCTTCGAACGGATAATCTTCCGGTTTCGATAGCTCGATAACATCCCCGTCCCGGTAGAGGCGTGAAAACCCCTGCTGCAAAAGGGAGATCAGGAACGCCGAAACACTCAAGTCTTCGGACGCTTTTTTCGCCGTTGGTTTTGTCTTCTTTTTTGTTTGCGGCTTACCTCCCGCATTCGATTCGTGAAGTATCGGAAACAAAACGTAAAACCTGGCACCTTGGGCTAGCTCCGACAACGCCTCATCCGCGGCCGATTCGGGCGAATCCTTTTTCACCTCGCGCCCGCAAACGTGGCAGATGGTCGTACCGGCACGCGCGAAAAGCAGACGAAGGTAATCGTAGATCTCGGTCTGCGTCGCTACCGTGGACCGCGGATTCTTTGTTGCATTCTTTTGCCTGATAGCGATCGCGGGAGCCAGGCCGACGATCTCGTCGACGTCGGGCTTGTCCATCCGTTCGAGGAACTGCCGGGCGTACGCCGAAAGCGATTCGACGTAGCGCCTGTGCCCTTCAGCGTAGATGGTGTCGAAGGCGAGGCTCGATTTACCCGAACCGGAAACACCGGTTATGACCGTGAGCTTGTTATGAGGCAGTGAAATGGAAAGGTTCTTGAGGTTGTGGACCCGGGCGCCTC
>JAICPV010000397.1 GCA_025929655.1 Pyrinomonadaceae bacterium | reverse complement strand
TCGCTCCAGCAACCGGAACTGTGACCGAGGCAGGATGGAAGGGCGGTTACGGCCAAATGATCGAGATCGATCACGGAAACGGACTTGTGACGCGTTACGGCCACCTTTCACGCGTGGACGTCGAGGCTGGCCAGCCTATCTCACGCGGGCAGATCATCGGCCTGATCGGATCGACCGGCAGGTCGACGGGGCCGCATCTGCATTATGAGTTGCGGATCGGTGAAAAACCGATCAACCCCAGACGTTTCCTACCGCAGGAACCGACCGAGCTTGCCAAGCTCAACCGTTAATATCCGATAGCAACGAAAAATGCGAAAAGCGAGTCGAAATAACGGCTCGCTTTTGATTTGATTCGCGGGTCGAAACGGATATACTCACTTTTTCCCGCAACTCCTTAAATTAGGGAACACAACAATGAGAACTAAAAACACGCTCACATTTTCTTTCATTCTGACAGTTTCGATACTGATGTCATCGGTCATGCCGGCCTCTGCGTTCGACGAAGGGATGTTTACACCGGACCAGATCGCATCGCTGCCATTGAAGAAGCTCGGTTCCAAACTCCGCGCCGAAGAGATCTATAATTCGGCAGGCGGCGGACTTTCGGAGGCGATCGTTCGTCTTAGCTGGCCCACCGGGGGCTGCACCGGCGAGTTCGTTTCACCTGAAGGGCTGATACTGACCAACCATCACTGCGGATTCGACGGTGTGGTGACGGCCTCGACGACGGAGAAGGATCTGATCGAAACCGGTTTCAAGGCCGACAACCGCGCAGGCGAATTCCCCGCAAAAGGATATTCGATCACGATAACCGAGCGCGTCGAAGACGTTACGGCCAAGGTAAAAACGGGTACTGAAGGACTGTCCGGCGACGCTCTGAATTCAGCTCTTACTAAGAACGCCGCGACACTCCAGTCTGTAGAACAGACGAAAGCACCGGCTGGCACAACCATCCGTATCCAGATGCTGAACAACGGGTATTACTTCTACCTTTACCAAACGCGGCAAATAAAGGACATACGTGTTGTTTACGTCCCGCCTCGAAATATCGGGGTCTTTGGCGGGGACCCGGATAATTTTGAGTGGACACGGCACACGGGAGACTACTCTTTTCTGCGCGCTTACGTGGCAGCGGATGGCACTCCGGCAGAGTATGCGGCGAACAACGTCCCGTACAAGCCGAAGAAGTTTTTGACGATCAGCTTGAACGGACTAAAAGAAAATGATTTCGTAATGGTTCTCGGCTATCCCGGTTCGACGACGCGCTATCGTGAGGCGAGTTCGATACAGTACGCACGCGATGCGAGCTATCCGTTTCTGGCTGGATGGCTGCGGGCGCGGAGTGACGCGTTAAAGATGATCGGCGAGACGGATGAAGAAAAGCGGATAGAGCTGCAATCCGACATCGCGAGCTTCGACAACGCGTTCAAGGTTTACGACGGCGGGGCACTGCGTCTTAAATTGGCGAACGTCGTCGAACAGCGACAGGCCGAGGAAGCGCAATTCACAAAGTGGATCGCGCAGAACCCGGAACGGCAAAAGAAGTACGGCCACGTGCTTTCCGAGATCGCCGCATTAACCGGGGAATCGAATAAGTTCGCAAAGCGCGACGTGATCGTGGCGCGTATTCCGGAGCCCGGAATGGGTGTCTTCAACCAGATCTACGCAGCCGCGAATCAGAAAAAAGCGCTTAGCGACCAGGAACGGCAAGCGAAGTATGACGAGATTCAAAAAGCCCTCGCCGACCGCGAAACCATCTACGAACGCGAGATGCTGAAGTTCTTCCTGCGTTCGTTCGCTGAGCTGCCCGCCGGACAGAAGTTCGATTGGGCTGAGCAGTATTTCAAAGATAAAGGCAATCGTAAGGCGGCGGAAGCGAAATTCGCAACGGATATCGCGGAGGGCAAATACTGGAACGCCGAGACTCTCGCGGCTCTC
The DNA here is from genome assembly GCA_025929655.1 of Pyrinomonadaceae bacterium. GTDB lineage: Bacteria > Acidobacteriota > Blastocatellia > Pyrinomonadales > Pyrinomonadaceae > OLB17. The sequence goes on along the minus strand of JAICPV010000397.1, from coordinate 1,127 downwards.
TACGGCCCGCAGACGATGGAATACAGGCCCGAGCGAGACGATCCGCGGGCTTTCGCGATCGCCCTTGCAAAAGAGAAAGAAGCAGCTGCGACGCGTGCAGCGGCGTTCGGGTCGAAGATCGGCCCGTTGCGATTGCTCTACGAACAGGGCATCGCCGAAATGACCGGAAAGGTACATTACCCCGATGCGAATTCCTCGCTGCGTTTCTCCTATGGCTACATCAAGGGCTACTCGCCCCGTGAGGCCGAATTTCGTACGCCGTTTACGACAATGAAAGGCATGCTGGAGAAGGACACCGGCGTGAATCCGTTCGATATGCCGCCGAAGCTCAAAGAACTGCAGGCCGCGAAGGATTTCGGCCGTTACGGCGAAGGCGACAGCGTCGTGGTGAACTTTCTTTCGACCAACGACATCATCGGCGGCAACAGCGGCTCGCCCGTGCTGAACGCTAACGGCGAACAGGTCGGAATCGTTTTCGACGGCAATTACGAAGGCCTTGGGAACGGGTTCTTTTACGATCCGAACCGCAACCGCACGATCTCGGTCGACATCCGTTTCGTCCTTTTTGTTACCGAAAAATTCGGCAACGCGAAATGGGTCGTAGATGAGATCAAGGTCGCCGGCCAATCGAAAGTCGCCGCCGCGAAGTAACACGTAACCACTCAAATAAGCAAAAGCAGCTTCTGTGGAGGCTGCTTTTTTCTTTGCACAAGCCGTGGTGCAGAAGCCCGCACGAAGTAAGGGCGAAGCAATGTTGAAAAGTGAAAAAGGGTAAAAGTGAAAAAGTTGTGTAACATCACGCTGCTTTTCCACATTTTCACTTTTCGACTTTTAGCCTTTTTTTTTCGCCCTTACTTCGTGCGGGCTTCTGCATTTTGGTCAGATTCGCGCATTAGGCGGGCGACGAAGAAGATGTAGTGGATGCCGGAGAGGACGGCGAAAAGCGTGACGATGGTGTAAGTGGTCGGTAGGTAGATGCCGTTGAGCTGCGGGAACACGGCCGCTATGAGGATGAGGATCACGGCGGCGACCTGGACGAAGGTGCTTGCCTTCCCCAGCCACGAAGGCTGGAAGCCGCGGAAACCCGTCATAACGGTGATCGCCAGAGCGACGGCGACGATAAGAAT
>JAICPV010000546.1 GCA_025929655.1 Pyrinomonadaceae bacterium | reverse complement strand
CCCGCGAAAGACAGTACGCGCCGTACCGCGCATGCCTTCTTTTACCTCCGACAGCGGCAGAAACTTCGAGCCACGCGTGTCCGTTGGAACATTTATTTCGGCGACCGGCTGCTGGGCGGAGATTATGGGCCCAAAAGCCCAGATTATCGCAGTTAAGACAAGGAATTTAGGGTTAAACATTTTAAAAAAACCTTTCGTACGGCTGCCGAATATGGTAACATTTCGACTGGCATATCCGAAGCCTTTTCCCTTCAGGCTTCTTTTAAGAATCCCCTTTCCTTTCCTTAGTTGCATCACTTTAGAGTTCGTTTTTAGAAATCCATTTATATGGCTAAGAGCATTCGCCTTCTTAAGAGTTTTTCCCGTCTCCTGTTGCCTGTAGGGGTTCTGCTGATCCTCGCCATCGGAAGCGCGTCGGTCTGGCTCGTTCACGAAACCGCCCACCCGGTGGCCGCCGCCTATCTCGTCACGCCGCAGGTCTACGGTATGTTGAGCGCACGCGGTGCTCAGGTAACCGACGAATCCTGGACGAACAAGGACGGTACGCCGGCCCGGGGCTGGCTGTTGCGCGGTGCACAGGATGCGCCCGCCGTCGTACTTCTGCACAAGTACGGAGCAAACCGTTCTTACGTTTTGAATCTCGGCGTGAAACTTAACGAAGCAACGAACTTCACGATCCTCATGCCAGATCAGCGCGGCCACGGACAGGATCCGGCCGTAAAATACACATCGTTTGGCGGCTGCGAAGCTGACGACGCCCTTGCCGCGATCGCCTTTCTCCGCGGGTTGAAAACTCCCGAGCAATTTCCGCTCGTCGGAAAAGACATCGGTATCTACGGACTCGAGATGGGATCGTTCGCGGCGTTAGCCGCGGCGACAAGCGATGATAAGGTCAAGGCCCTTGCTCTGGATTCCGTCCCGCAAAGCGCGGACAGCATGCTGGCGTCGACGGTCGAGAGCCGCTTTCCATTTGGAAGCGCCGTAACCGCAAAGTTCGCACAGCTCGGTACGCACCCTTATTTTTTTGAAGGCTGCTTCAGGCGAGAGACGTCATGCGACATGGCGAAATCTCTAACCGGAAGAAAAGTGCTTTTGCTAGGTGGTCTCGACGCACCGGGTTTTCAGGAATCGACATCGAAACTCAGCAAGTGCTTCCCGGCGAACTCGACGGTTGAATCCAAGACCGACCTCAGTCCCTCTGGCTACAGTATCATCAATGCTTCGTTAGAGCTGTCGGAAAGTTACGACCAGCGCGTGATCGACTTTTTCCGCCAAGCCCTCGGACCACCGGCGGTCTAGGCATCAGATATCGATATCCTTTTTTGCATGGCCGTTCGATCGAGCGGCCTTTACTATTTCCGCGTTCGACTCCATCTTATCGACCGCCTGAAGCAGGATGTCCCGCAACTGCGTGAGGCGTTCACTGGTCGATGTCATCTCCAGCAACTTGTATTTGATCTCGTTGTCGAGACTGAACGCGGCCGTCACGAGAAATGAAAGTGCCTCGGGTTCGGCTTTCGGGATCTCGGGAAAGCTGCCGCGATTGCCGCTTAGCTTGAACGCTGCTTTTGCGATGCGCTCGAATAGGTCGAAGACCTCGTCGGCGACCGGTTGGACCACATCTGCGTCTTCAGCGTCATCCTCGAAAAACTCGACATCTCCGCTGAGGTACGGAGTTCCGCTGTCAGCGAATGCGAGCAGCCGGTAACGAATTACGCCGGAGACGAGGATGTTCGATCGTCCGTCGGGAAGCGCGTTCTTTTCACGTATCTCGGCGGCGCAGCCGACGCTGCCGATCGCGGGCCTGTCGATGATGGAGCCTTCTTCCTGTTCGAAGAATGTTATACCGAATAGGTTCCGCCGAAGTTCGATGTCGGTGAGCATCTGACGGTAGCGTGGCTCGAAGATAT
>JAICPV010000208.1 GCA_025929655.1 Pyrinomonadaceae bacterium | reverse complement strand
CCCCTTCCGATTTGCTCGCGACCTCGCGGGTATTTTGGCATTCCGGGTAGGTCTCGCACGCCAGAAACTGTCCGAAACGGCCGAACTTGATCACCATCCGCGATCCGCATTTTTCGCACACCTCGTCGGTCGGGATGGACATTTTCTTCTTGCCCTTGATGTTCTCGGCGGCATGTTCGAGGTCCTTCGAGAACTTGCCGTAGAATTCGCGCAAGGCATCTTGCCAGGCAAGTTTGCCGTCCTCTATATTGTCGAGCTCTTCCTCCATTCGCGCCGTGTAGGTCGGGTTGAAGATATCGTCGAAGCTTTCGAGCAGGATGTCGTTCACCGTCATCCCAAGCGGCGTAGGGTGGAAACGGCCCTCTATCTTCTCGACGTATTCGCGGTCCTGGATCGTGGTCATGATCGCCGCGTAGGTGGATGGTCGGCCGATGCCCTTTTCTTCGAGCGCCTTCACCAGCGTCGCTTCGGAATAACGCGGCGGCGGCTCGGTGATATGCTGTTCCGAAGTGATCGCGTTGAGCTTGAGCGTCTCGCCCTGCTGCACCTGCGGAAGATTGCGTTCCTCTTCTTCCTCATTCTTCTCTTCGGCACGTTTCGTTTCGGCCGCTTCCTCGTAAACCTTCAGAAATCCGTCGAACTTTAAAACCGAGCCGGTCGAGCGAAAAAGAAATCTTCCGGCTTTGATATCTATCGTCGTCTGATCGAAGATCGCTGCCGTCATCTGGGATGCGACAAACCGCTGCCAGATCAGGCGGTAAAGCTTCAGCTCGTCCGGACCCAACTTGTTCGCAAGGCTGTCGGGCGTGCGGTTAACGTCTGTAGGACGGATCGCCTCGTGAGCGTCCTGGGCGTCCTTCTTTCCTTTATATATATTCGCTTTCGCCGGCAGGTAGGCGTCGCCGTACGATCCGCCGATAAATCCGCGAGCCTCGTCGAGAGCTGTGTCGGAAACACGCGTTGAGTCGGTACGCATATAGGTGATCAGGCCGACCGCCCCTTCCGATCCGAGCTCGATGCCCTCGTAAAGCTTCTGCGCGACCATCATTGTCTTCTTCACCGGGAAGCCGAATTTCCGTGACGCGTCCTGCTGCAATTTCGAGGTGATGAAAGGAGGCGTCGGATTCCGCTTGCGCTCTTTCGTCGCAACCGAATCGACGACAAAACTCTCCTTTTCGGCTTCCGAAACTATTGCACCCGCTTCGTCGGCCGTCTTTATATGAACCTCGGTTTTCTTTAGATCTTCGTCGAATTTGGCGCTTTTGACGGTTTTGTCTTCTATCTTGAAAAGCTTCGAATCGAAATTCGGCGGCAGCGCCGCAGCAAGGTTCGCGATAATGGACCAGTACTCGGTTTTAACGAAAGCTTCGATCTCGCGCTCGCGTTCGACAACCAGGCGAACCGCGACCGTTTGGACGCGGCCTGCGGACAATCTGCCCCCGATCGTTTTCCAGAGGATCGGGGAAACCTTATAGCCAACCAGCCGGTCGAGAATGCGACGGGCCTGCTGTGCATCGACGAGGTCTCGATTTACTTGTTTCGGCTGCTTAAATGCGTCCTGTATCGCGTTTTTCGTGATCTCATTGAACATCACGCGGTAGACGCTTTGACCGCCTTTTTTCGGGACGATCTCCTCGGCAAGGTGCTGACAAATGGCTTCGCCTTCGCGGTCGGGGTCGGCCGCGAGGTAAATGGCTTCCGACGCTTTCGCAGCCTTTTTTAGTTCAGAAACTATCTTTTTATTATTGCGTTTCTTGGTGTCGGGAATGACCTCGTACGTGGGCTCGAAATTATTATCGACGTCCACACCGAGGTCCTTCGCCGGCAGGTCCTTGATGTGTCCGATCGACGCGAGCACGGTGTAATCCTGCCCGAGATATTTATTTATCGTCTTCGCCTTCGCGGGCGATTCCACTATTACGAGATTCTTGCTCATTCGCGAAAAAAATTGTCAGAGCATAATGACGCTCTGACGTTCTGACTTCTAACACCTAATTAATATCCGTGTCAATCGCCGGTAAATGTTAGATGCAGTTTGTGCCCTAGAAGATGAACGTAACTTCTGAAGTTTGGAGTCAGTTCGAGATATCTCGCATCTGCTATGTAACAAAGGTGCGCGCTTCATTTTTACTATTTGATCCAATCAAACAGTTGGCTCGGGTGCTGATCTTTCTTGGAATAGAACGAAGCGGACCAAAGGGGTGCGTTTTTTCAGCGGTGCCGTTTAGTGTATGCGGGCAAAGAAACATTTGCCCGCGAACCAGTGCGAATCACGCCATTAATTTCCGTCTTCGAAAAACTCGCGTCCATTCGCGCCCGTTCGCGGCCAAAGATCTTCCGTACCAGCGCCTCTGTGATGAAACCAGGCTAAACGTCCAGGTTTTTCACATCGAGGGCGTTGTCTTCGATGAACTTTCGCCGCGGCTCGACCTGGTCCCCCATGAGGATCGTGAAGAGCCCGTCGGTCTCGACCGCGTCCTCGACGCGGACTTGGAGGAGTGTGCGTTTGTCGGGGTCCATGGTGGTTTCCCAGAGCTGTTCCGGGTTCATCTCGCCTAAACCTTTGTAACGCTGAATTGAGAGGTCCTTTTTCGCGAGGCCGGTCACCTTATCGAGCAGTTCCTTACGGGTCCCGATCGAAGCGCGCGTGCCGTTCTCGCCGACGACGAACGGCCCGGGAAGCTCCTCTTCCAGGGATCGCATCAGCTCGACCGCCTTGTTGAACTCCACATAGGAAGCAAGGTTCCAATCGAAAACGACCTTGAACCCGTTAGGGTACAGGACCTCGATCTCGTAAAGTCCGTGCTCCAGGTCGGGGATCAGGTCGGTCTTGAAGCCGGCCGCTGCGAGCTTCGCCTCGACCTCCGCCATCAGCTCTTCCTGGGCAAACACCTTTTTCAACTTTACGTTGTGCTTCTTCAAAACGCCGTCTTTGCCCGCAAATGCTTCGAGCAGCACGTTCAGCAGCTTCTCATCGTTGCCGAGGCGGCGTGCGAAACGCGAAGAATAATTAAGAAACTCGGTCGTCTGCTCAAGCATTTTTGTAAGCTCACGGCCCTCAAGTTTGCGGCCGTCGGTTTCCACCGCGACGTCGTTCGTTCCCATCCGCATAAGGTATCGGAACATCGACTTTTCGTCCTTGATGTACTCTTCCTTTTTGCCGCGTTTCACTTTATAAAGCGGCGGCTGAGCGATGTATACGAACCCGTTTTCTACCAGTGCCGGCATCTGGCGGTAAAAGAACGTCAGCAGCAGCGTACGGATGTGCGAGCCGTCGACGTCGGCGTCCGTCATCAGGCATATCTTGTGGTAGCGGAGCTTCGCAACGTCGAAGTCTTCTTTGCCGATGCCGGTGCCGAGCGCGGTTATCAGTGCCTTGATCTCGCCGTGTCCCAGCATCTTGTCGAACCGCGCTTTTTCCACGTTCAGAATTTTGCCCTTTAGCGGCAGCACGGCCTGGTTTTTTCTATCACGCCCCTGCTTCGCAGAACCGCCCGCGGAATCGCCTTCGACAATGTAGATCTCGCTCAATGCCGGGTCTTTCTCCTGGCAATCCGCGAGCTTGCCCGGCAGGCCTGATCCGGTCATCGCGGATTTGCGAACAATTTCTCTTGCTTTTCTCGCCGCCTCGCGCGCACGCGCCGCGTCGACCGCCTTGCCGACGATCTTTTTCGCGACGGACGGATTCTGATCGAAAAACTCGGCGAGCCTTTCGTTCAAAAACGATTCTACTGGCCCTTTGACAGGCGAATTCAATTTACCCTTCGTCTGACCCTCGAACTGCGGCTGCGGGATCTTCACTGAAATGACCGCGACCAAACCCTCGCGCACATCGTCACCCGAGAGCGTGACCTTTGTGTTTTTCAAAAGGCCGCTCGACTCGGCGTAGTTGTTGATCGTCCGAGTGAGCGCGCCGCGGAACCCGGACAAATGCGTCCCGCCATCGACGGTGTTGATGTTGTTCGCAAACGAAAATATCTTTTCGTCGTAGCTGTCGTTGTACTGCATCGACACTTCAATGGAAAGATCATCCGATACCATCTCGAAGTAGATTGGCTGATCGTGCAGCGGACTCTTATTTTTATTTAAATGTTTTACAAACTCCGCTATCCCACCCTTGTAGTAAAACTCGTGTGATTTTTCGCCTTCCTCGCGTTCATCTTTGATGAAGATACGAATTCCCTTATTCAGAAAGGCCTTTTCGCGAAGCCGTTCGGACAATCGGTCAAAGCTGTATATCGAGCTTTCGAAAATATCGTCGTCGGGTTTGAACGTGATCTTGGTACCGCGTTTTGTTGTCGTGCCGGTTTCCTTAAGCGGGGCGATCGGTATTCCCTTTTGGAATTCCATTTCGTTCGTCTTGCCGTCGCGCCATATCTCCAGCTTCAGCCAATCTGAAAGGAAATTTACACAGCTCACGCCGACGCCATGGAGCCCGCCCGAAACCTTATAGGAATTCGAATCGAACTTGCCGCCCGCGTGGAGAACCGTCATAACGACCTCGGCCGCCGAACGTTTCTCCTGCTTGTGAATGTCGGTCGGGATACCGCGGCCGTTGTCGACGACGGTGACCGAATTGTCCATATGAATGGTCACTTCGATCGTGTCGCAAAAGCCCGCCAAGGCCTCGTCCACCGAGTTGTCCACCACTTCGTAAACCAAATGATGCAGCCCGAGATCGCCCGTCGAGCCGATATACATTGCAGGTCGCTTGCGCACTGCATCGCGACCTTCCAAAACTGTAATTGCGTCTGCCCCGTATTCTGTCTTTGCTTTTGCCAATTCGATAGCCTCTTTGTTAGTCCAAACCTTCCACCCGCGCCTTCAGCTTCGCGTTCCATTCCTTCGCGAACTCATCCAGATCGAAAAATCCATAGATCATAAGCCGTGTGAGCCGGCCCTGTGCTTCGTAACTGTCGATCGTCTTCAATCTCACACCGTTCGCCGTCGGAATAATCTCGCCTCTCCAGTGCCCGGCAAACTGATCGCCCATCGTGTAATGAAACTCCATTCGAAGAGGGCGATGGTCCTCAGCCAATGTAAATTTCAACGGTTCGCCCGTAGTTTTCAAATACTCGTTCCAATGTTTATCGTCGGAGATCTCGACTCGCTCGATCTGATCCTGCCACTCAATGTACCTTTCGCGGTCGTTTATGACCCGCCAAACTTTGTCCGCTGG
>JAICPV010000077.1 GCA_025929655.1 Pyrinomonadaceae bacterium | reverse complement strand
TCACGTGAGTCAAACCCGAGCCGATAACGACGTTCTTGATCTCCGACTTCGAATACCTTCGAAAATGGCCTATGGCTTTGTCGAAAGGCGTATACAAAAACTGATGAGCTGGCGAGAGGACGATGAGGTGCCCGCCCGGTTTCAGGTGTTTCGCTGCCCGCGCAACCTCGGCCCTGTCGTCCTCGATATGCTCGAGCACGTCAATGTAAGTCACGCTGTCAAACAAATCGTCGTCCGCCAAACACGAAATGTCGCCGACCCGCGCTTCGCAGATCGGCGGCAGACTTCGGTTCGCTTTCTTTTTTACTATCTCGGCGACGAGCGAACTGTCCGGTTCCAAACAAATCCAACGAGTATGCTCCGGCGAAATCAAAACTTCCGTCGTAGCTCCGATCCCGGCGCCGACTTCCAACACCTCGGTGCCAAGGTACGGTCTTATCAGCTTGCCGTAATATCGCTTCCAATTAACGGCGTGCTGGAATATTTCGAGCTCGGAACCGATATACGCGCTTTCAGGCATTCAGGGCACCTGCTCGCCTGCGTTCAAAGATCGTAAGCTCACCCGCGATGAAATAATGGTAGTCTCGCTCGGGCAGAAAAGTGGCGTTTTCGCGTCCGCTGAGCACGATAAAACTGAAAAAGAATGACAGCGTTACGCTTTGCAGCAATATGACCGCCAAAAAAGCCGTGACGTACGTCGCCCACCCCGGGACGGCCATTTCCGTGAAAAGTCGGATCCCAACGACCACCGCAACCAAAATAAGTGACACCATCGTTAGGCTCAGCGTGGCGTAGAGCATCCGCACGCCGACGACTTCTGAGTGTACGGATATCGCGCTCAAACCGTGAATCACCAGCGAAGTAAAACTCATCTTCGACCGGCCGTCCAACCGATTTCCTCGTACCGTTTCGATCTCCTCGAACGGAATTCGTGCTTTTAACACCGACGATGCGTAATGATTCCAGCCCTCAGATATAACCGAAAGCCGGCTGAGGAATTTCGCCGGGATCGCGCTGAAATTGCCGACGTGATAGTTTCGTCCCGTTAATATGCGATAGAGCAACTTATACACGAAATAAAATGCCCGGAACAAAAACCCTTCCGAGCGGCGTGTCCGTCCGGCGAAGATGATCTTGGAATTCCCAAGCTCGCGGCACCGATCGACCAAGCGGACTGCCTCGTTTGGTCGGTCCTCGCCGTCACCGTCCATCACGAGGACGATCGATGTGTCGACGTTTGCGTCAACGTACGTGAGGCCCAGAGAAATGGCACGCTGATGTCCGAGGTTTCTTTTCAGCTCGAGAACGGAAACCTTTTCGAAATTCACGAACGGCCCGAATTCCACGCCGCTTTCCGCAAACCGCCGCTCGGAACAGTCGTCTACCACCAATACGCTCACATCAGAGTACTTCCCCGCAAGCTCGTCATCGGCGGCGATGAGCAGCCGGGAAAGCGCGGCCCAGTCGTCCCGCACCGGAATTAGGACGGTCAGGCTCGAACTTTCGCGGCTGTTGTCTGAAGTAAACGGGCGCAATTCGGGTGATGTTCCGTTCCGCAATTCCCCGGAACGTGCAAATTGATATTGTATAAGGTTTTTGGGCGTGGATAAACTAGCTTTCGGTTTCTTTCAAGAGCCTTGCGTAAAGCCGTCTATAACGAGCACCTCCGACTGTCTCCAGATCGAACTCCCGTTTCGCAGTTTCCATGCAGCGTTCGGCGATATCCCCGAGCCGTTTAATGTCGTCGAACGCTTTGATATAACCCGCCCGGTCGAGACTGGTTACGATCGTTCCGACGCCATTTGCAGTTATTTGTTCATCAACGTCGCCGATTCCCGAGTTAGCGATGATCGGCAGACCGGAGGCCAGATATTCGGCATTTTTCGTCGGCGAGGACGCTTGTTTGGAATAGCATTTCTTAATGAACGAAACCGCGAAGTCCGCCCCGCTCAGATACCGGGGAATCTCGCTTGCTGATACGCGAGATATGAAAAGGTCGTGATCGCCGTAACCTGCAGCTCGCAACTTCGAGTTGACAATTTCAGGATCGCTTTGCGTAAGGATCATTGCATAGCCGTTGGATTCGTTTTCTTTGAATACCTTAAAGAGGTCGACCATCTCGTCAGTTAAATACCAGCCGCCGAATGCCCCCACGTAAGCTAAGACCTTCCTATTACCGATGTCTAGCTCAGACCGCACTCGTGCCCGCGATTCTTCGTTGGCGGTAGCGAATCGAGCCAGATCTACACAGCAGGGAATCACCTCGACGGGACGATCGCGGTCTCCCGCTTCGTCGGAAAAAAGTAGCTCTTTCGCTTTATTTGTCAACACCACAAAAGCGTCCGCTTCTCTCATCAGCCAACGTTCCACACGCTTTACCGTTCGGTAAAGCCAGCCGCCTTCCGGCCACAGCCCTGCATCGGTGTATTCCTCCGGAAAAAACCCACGGATGTCGAAAATGATCTTTGGCTTGAGCGAAGACCATTCCCGTGCGAGTGTCGCCATCATCATCGGCACATGAGATCTCGCATGCAACACATCAAATTTTTCCCGCCGCAGCAACGATCTGGTGTATCGAGCGCCGTTCAGAACGTCATATGCAGTAGCTGGCACCGACGGCCGCTTGTGATAACGCAGCGAATGCCACTCGATCCCTTCGGCCCGAAGTTGTTCTTTTATCGCGGAAATACTTCCGCTGCTTGTCTCGGAGGCCTCCGCGGCCGGCTCGAATGTGAGCAGCGTCACGTCGATCCCGTCCTTCGCCAACTCTCGCAGGTACGGTATCACCTGCGTCTGCACCAACGGCTGCCGCACCCCGAAATAGCAAATGTAGAGGGTCGCCCGCTTCATTTTAGGAACATTCGTTTCAAGGTTCCGTAAAAGGCTCGGTTTGTAAGGGCCGACGGTGAACACTTAAGCGATCTAAAAAGATAATTCGCTGCGGCTTCGCGCTCGCCTCCGAGGGCAAGATGCAGGGCGATGTAGACGCGGTTGTTAGCTTTGAACTTTCCCACCGAGCTTCCGAATTTTCTTACAAATTCCTGGTCCCCGAGGACTGAGCTTTCAAGGATCTCTATCCGCCGCTCGAGTTTTCTTCGGTCGGTCGTTACGACACTACGATCCTCATGCTGAACAATGGCCGAAGTGATCCGATTATCACAGTAAAGTGGGTAACGGCTCGCAAGTCGAAGCCAGAGTTCATAGTCTTCGGTACCGGACAGCTCTCGTTCGGGATTGAAGGGCATCGCTTTGGCAATGTCGCGCCGAAGAAAGACTCCACGACAGGAGATGTGGTTACCTTCGATCAGTTTCTTGTTTGCAATTGCAGGCATGTAATCAACCGTTCGCTTTAGGTCAATTCGAGCATCAAGGAATTCATATCCCAAATGAAACCATTCTGGATTCTTGTGATTCTCGACCGCCTCATCGGCAATTAAAAGGTGGTCTTTATAAAGCATATCGTCGGAATCGAGAAAGGTTACATATTCACCTTTTGACAAAGCGGTTCCAACGTTGCGCGCCACTGCGCGCTCTTCATTTTCCTTCCAGTAATACGTAATTCGGGAGTCTTTTATCGAAGCAACAATTCCACTGGTATCGTCGGTGCTTCCATCGTCAACGACGATCAACTCAAAATCATCAAAATCCTGGTCGAGAACGGATCGGATCGTTTTCTCTAAAAACCCGGCACGGTTATATGTAGGAACGACCACCGAGAAGCGCGGGGAGCGGGTGATCAAGTCTGCTTCAGCCATTCTATATAGAGTTTGTCACATTCGGCTTGTGTAAGTCTCACATCAAATCTATTAGCTATTTCGCTTCCCCGCCTGCCCATTTTCTTCCAATCCTCTTGGACTTCCAGCATTTTTCTAAGTGTGGCCTTGATCGATGAGCGATCGGTTCCATTTGACAGAAACCCGGTCACACCGTCACGGATGATCTCTGGTGCGACGCCCACTGGCGTACTCACGATCGGGATGCCGAGCGCAAATGCTTCAATAAAAACCATTCCAAATGACTCTGCGAGCGACGAGTGCACGAAAACATCGAATTCCGACATTTCCGAGGCGATCTCTTCGCTTCGGCCCGCGAGAAAGACCCTTTCGTTAACACGCTCCTTATCAATAACCGCTTGGAGATCGGCAGTGTCCCCACCGCCGACTATGACAAGCGCAATATCGGTGCGGTCTTTGGAAACGGAAGCAAAGGCTCTAATTAGTGTTTCGAAGCCCTTTACCCACCAAAGTCTTCCAACCGCTCCAAGAACCAGTTTGTCTTCAATTTCGAATCTTTTTCTTAATCCTGCCGGCCGTGCGGCTGCAAGACGCCACGCATGTAGATCGAATCCATGATGCACGACTGCGATCTTTGCCGGCGGAACCCCGAAATCGCTGATCCAAATATCTTTCATTTGCTGAGAAGGAGCGATCGAATGGTCAGAAAGCAATTTGGCACTGATGCCGTCGACAAAGGTGAGAAACTTCCTTTCATGTAACGGTACTTCGTGCGAGTGATGTCCCGTAAACACTTTGACCGGTGTTCCAACGATTTTAGCCGCCGTTAAAGCGATCAAACTCGCATCGAACAAATGAGTTTGCACGATCTGAATATTTTCTTTCCTGAAATACCTGATTAGCCTGTACAAGGCTGAAACCGCATTCCTGCGCGAAAGGTAGTCTAGAGAGAAGGATCTAACGCCGAGGGAAGCCATCTGCTGCTGCAACTCTCCGGCCGGTTGTAGGGTTATGACGCAGTATTCGAATCGCTCACGATCCGAATATTTGATCGAATTGTAAAGCAGTGGATTGCGGTTCGAACCGTCGATAACGTGCGCAAATCTAATTTTCGCCATCCGCTATTGAAAATGAATTCGGCGACCGAGCTGCAGCACCAAATAACCGAAACCGATTCGAAAAATTCTGCCGCACGTTTTATTGCTGAGGTCGATCAAAATAGTCTAAAAAGCCGCCCCAAAAATGAGCGGAGGCTGTCAAACCGAACACGTGATTATTGTCACCTTCCGGGAATAGACGTTCCGCGAAATGTGACAGGCAGAGCATAAACGCACGCCCCCAAGACGAGGCGAGCATTCTTTTCAAAATACCTTTCGGGCCCGAAAAATTCAGCTTTTCGCGAAGCTCTGCATATCGTCGCATCTCGTCGAGGTCCGCGACTTTCGCAAACGCTTCCGCGGTCGCGAGCCCGTATTTGTACTGTTGCTGAGCGAGCCAGTTCAATTCTAAATGATGGTTGTGCGTCGCGGAAATATGTAAAGCGTTATAGATCGGGAGACCCAGCCGGTGAAAGCGGGCGATGATCTCGTGCTCTTCCGCGGCCGGAATAGACAGGTCGTCGCGGTAAAACTTCTCGCGGTCGGGGAGTTTTGATCTGTCAACAATCAAAAGCCCGCTCGTGATCGCATTCACGTTTTCGTATCTCGGCTCGTCCGACGCGCGGTCGTAGCCGTACAAATGCACCGCAAATTTTCGCAGAGTTTCCGACGCATGCGTTCTGAACGGGTACCCGCCAAACATCACCGTCCCGCCGCATTCCCGCAACCCGCTCATCATCGCTTTTATCGTGTCGGTTTCTACCAAAATGTCGTCGTCCAGAAAAAGTATCAGATCGGACCTCGCTTCGCGGTAACCGCGGTTTCGCGTCGCCCCAATCCCCGAATTCGTCTGCTCTATAAGCCGCAATTCGAACGGCGAAGGCGGCTCGCCAACCTTCCCGATCGCATCCCGCACCGGCATAGGCGATCCGTCGTCGATCACGAGCAACTCGATCGCGTTCAAGTCCAAAACATCGCTCGCATACAAATGCTGCAACGTCTCGCCGACCTTCCCGTCGCGGTTGAATGACGAAACTACGATGGTGAGGTCAAAATGCTTCATCGACGTCTTTGCCGTTTCAGGAAAAGCTTTGCTTTTCCGTCGGACTCCCCCAAAGCTCTCGGCGGCTATGCCGCGGCATCAGATTTTAGTAAATGCAAAAGTTCTGAATGAGTCCGCTCCTCATTATTGTTCACCAAAACGTGCTGTCGTGCGGCCGTGCCCATCAATGGCCAACGCTCGCGGTCCGCCCACATGCGTTCGAGCGCCTCCGCGATGTCGTTTACGTCCACCGTTCTCGCAAGCCAGCCCGTTTCGCGATCGCGAATCAATTCCGGGATGCCGCCGACCGGTGTTCCGACCGCAGGCCGCCCGGCCGCCATCGATTCGATCATAGCGAATGGAGTGCCTTCTGCCAGCGATGGCATTACCAGGACATCGTGCCGCGCGATCTCAGCGTCAACGTTATCGGTAAACGCGACGAAGGTCAGCCGCTCACTCGGAACGCCGAAATGCGCCCCCATGCGTTCGATCTGCTCACGGCCAGCCGCATCTACGCCGACGAAACTCATCGTCCAGTCGCGGGATTCCCACCTCTCTCCCGCAAGAGCCTCGACGATCAAATGCTGCCCTTTGTCCTTCGGCGAATAACGGCCGAGATTGTAGAGATGTGCATGGCCATAAGATCCACGAGGCTCAACAGACAACGCTCGATCGAACTCGGCGGGCGAAAGGGCATTGGCCGAATGAAATGCATTTTCCAGCCGGAGCCCGATCGCGCGTTCCAGCGATTCGCGATTGCGCTTTGCGATAAAAACGAAACGCTTCGCGCCGGTCGCGATCTGCGCTGCGCTTTCGGCAGCTTCCGGCGAGGAAAAGAAAAAGTCCTCCGCCGCATGCTGCAGCACGATCCAGTATGGGACGTTGTGACGCCGGCACAGCATTACGCCGTATTCGATCTCTAAAAAATTGCCCAGCCCATCCACATTGAACCAAACCAGGTCGGGCTTTAGCTTTCCGATCTCGTCGTACCACGGCAGCGTCCTTACCGTCCGTCGCAAAATGCGGTCACGAACACGCGAAATATTCCGCCGCAAAAACTCAACGTTGAAATGCCTGTAATACCCGACCTCCACTCCCGCCGCCCGCAGCAACTCGCCTTTCTTCCGCGTCACCGGGCTTTCCGCCAAGCGAACGTGAAACTGCAATGGTTTCCGCAATTGGGAACTTTCCGAACTATCGCCGGATGAAGTCTTTTTGGGTGGCTGTGAGTCGGGCCGGTTGGCCCGGTTCGTCATCGGGTCGGTCACCAGATCGAACCAATACTTCTCCGACCCCGCCCAAAACGGCCACGGCCCCAGCGTGCTGAAAAGCAGAATTGTCCTACTATTTGGAGGGCGCAAATTTATGACGATTTATTGAAAATGATCTTTTCCGCACCCGCATCCCATTTTCCGAATTTACGAAGAAAGTAATCTCGTAATCCGCGTATTACAGCTCGACTGTAATTCCTCTCGGCAAATCTCTTTCTCACCGGCAGTAAGTTCACAAGGTTCATGACGTGCCACAATACATCCTTGAATATCGCCCCGTATGAGCGAACTCGTATTTGAACATCCATGTTCTCTGAAAGTAGAAGCATACGATTGCGGCTCATCAGGTAAGTCATCACAAGATTCGGAACGGATTTGCCGACCTTGTGGTAGATCTTGGCGGTCGGAACAACATATGAGGGTCGGCCGGCTCGGCGCATACGAGCACACCATTCGGCTTCGTCGAAGAATGCGAAGTAGCGTTCATCGAAAAGTCCGACCTCGTCAATAACTTCGCGAGAGACCAGCAAGCAGCAGCCGCAGGCGAACTCGCTTTCATACGGTTCGGTCTCACTGAAAGATGCCGCGTCCTCGATATCCGTCAACCGGAACCGTGCCTCGCCGGTTTTCCAATTCGATTCCCATGTGGCCCGTGAAAACCATATTTTTTCGGTTTCGGGATACTTCAATATCAAAGGACTCACCGCACCCGGGCTCTTAAGTTTTTCATAGCCTTTCAGCAGGTCGTCGATCAAAGAGTCGGTGACGATCGTGTCGTTGTTGAGGAGCATTACGAAATCTGCGCCTTCTTTCAACGCCGCCTCCATTCCCACGTTGCACCCACCGCAAAACCCTTTATTCTCATCGAGAGCGATCACATTTATCTCGGGAAACCGCTCAGCAATTTGTTTAGCTTCGTCGTTCGAAGAATTGTTGTCGATGACATGGACGCGGATATTCGGATATGTCAGGACGGAAAGCGAATCGAGACATTCAAACGTGTCCTTGATTCCGTTCCAATTGAGGATCACGATATGTACCGCTACACTCGACATTTATACAGTTATCCCTTAGAGAGAATTACGG
>JAICPV010000370.1 GCA_025929655.1 Pyrinomonadaceae bacterium | reverse complement strand
ATTTCGGGAACCGGTTTCGCGTCTGCTTGGGCGGTTTGGGAGGACGGCCGATTTCTTTCGGCCGATTACCGATTCGTGATCTCGGACAAACGCTCGGAACTTGACGTACTCGCTGAATCAGTTGTGTCGAGCGTCGCAGATGATCCGGTAACGAAACGGTTGATCCTTCTTGACGGCGGAGTCGGACAACTGAACAAAGTAACCAACGCGCTCGTGAACCGCAGGCGTCCGCCCATAATCGCCGCTGTCAAACCGAAAGGCAAGCATTCTTCGGTCGCTGCCTTTCTGACCGAATCAGGTAATTCGATCACCTTCGATGTCGATTCGCCAACCCACGCGATGCTGCAGCTACTGCGCGACGAAGCGCACGATCTCGCGAACCGCGTGCATCGCGACTATCGTGAAATGCTTCCGTTCTATGAAGCGGAAGGATTCGACCGACCACTTATAGTGCCGCTTCGATTTCACGCCGAAAATGGCGGGGCTGACGACCTACTACCGATCGAAGCCCGCTAGGAGCGCTTGTCAATACGGCTTTCCGCAAAATAAAATTCCCAACTGCGTCAATACAGCTGAGTTTTTATTTAATTAATTTCGACGGAGATAACCACATCGATGGGTGCATTTACAGTTTACGTTAAGTATAAGGGCGGAAAACGCGATTCGCTCGAGAAGGCGATCACATTGCTAAAAACCTATTTAAAGGCGGTCGTGGATGAACAAAAGACATTCGACAGCTCGGACGCCGTGCTGGTCGAAGATGGCACGACGCCGACATTGCAGGACACGGACGTAATTGTCTACATGGTCCGAAACATCGAGAAGAGCGTTATTAAGAAACAGGGTGGGACCGTTGCTACGGCCGAAGCAAATGACAAGATCCTGGGCATGACCGACCTGAACAAAAAGATATGCGAGGTTTATGCCGACCGGCTTTTTCAGGACAGCCCGAAGGAACTCTCCGGTGCGATCTACCATGAAGTTGCTCACATCAAATCAAACCAGGACAATGCGATGCATAAGGGCAAGAATGGCTTCCTGACCGACGCGCCGGATTACAACGGCACGCCGACCGATGACAATAACAAATTCCTGGCTGGAGTCCTTGCGAAAAAATTAACGATGAACGCGAGCTATTGATCTAGTTGATAACTGATAGTTGAAAGTGGATAGTTGATCAGTTCGGCCATCCACTTCTTACGTATGTCTATCCACTAGAAAAATAGTCCTTACTCCACCCGAACAAAGTCCGTTCCCGTTCTTCCAAACGTTTCCGGGTGATACATCTCTTCTGCCTTCGCGGGAGGCACGACGAATTGCCCTGGCGTCGTCGCGCGGGCGACGTAATTGTAATTGTATGCGCCCTCCCAGAGCAGCGATGCGAAAGCCTCGGCGCGCTCGTCGCGGAAATTCTGATGCTCGAACCAGTTCCATCTCCACCAGTAATAGTTGTGCGCGAATGATCGGCTGCCCATCGTTAACACGCCGCTACTGCCGCCGCCCGTGTCCGCCGGAAGTGCTTCGGTGACCGCCAGGCCAGGATTTAGAATCTCCAGACCTGCCGGAAGATTATCGACCAAAGCGACATGATAACGACGGGCCTGCGCGACCATCGTGATCCGCACGCGGACTCGTGCTCCGGACTTGATCGTCCAGCTTCCGTCAGCGTTCTGTTTAACATCCTCTTTATCGTCAACCGCCTCGTATTTCCGCAGGACCTCGAATCCGTGATCGGCAGGTTCCAGTTTTAGGTTCGTCGGAGCGTATTTCATCCCGATGCGGTAATACAACCTGCCGGCGCCTTGTTTATCGATGAACAGGTTGGACGTTCCGCCCTGATCGACCAGATACGACATTGGTATATTTACGACATTCGAATGTGCAGAACGCCCTTGGAAAGCCTGCTCGCCGGCGTATGTGTTTCCGAGCCATATACGCGAAACAAAATCTGGCGTCACCTTCTCGAAGGCGTCGAAATACTTATCGAGAGCAAGGAGGATGAAAACGTTCTCCTGCGTGTTCGACCATGCGCCTTTCTTTCGGTGATCGAGCAGGCCGCGGAGGAGCTTCGGGATCAGGTCTTCGCCGTACCGCGCGCTGTCAGCCTGCGGAGACAGGCTAACAGCCTGTCGTACCTTTAATAGCGCCTCGAGCAGCACGCCGTCTGCTCGCCGGTTCGAATACATGATCAGCCACGCCCCGTCGCCGTAATCTGTAACGAAGTTTGCTGTCGCCGCAGTTTCGGTAGTGCGGTTCATCAGGAATCGAACGATCGAATCAACTTCCGTTTTGGAGCCGGGATCATTGGCGAGGACCGAAAGGATCCAACCGAGAGCCTCGAACGGCATTCGAGTTTCGTCGGTACGCCCGCCCGCTGATGCAGGCGGCTCTGACTTCGCTTCTGCCAACAGTTTCTTGGCCTTCGCAACGTCTTTGTCTCCCATAAGATCGCGGATATAAAGGGCGTAGGCCGAGATCGTCCAGCGCACCTGCGGCGAATTCTTGTACCAATCATCGAAATGCTTTTCGATATTCTTTAAATACGGTTTTGTCTTATCAAGCATTTCGTCCGGCACTTTGTAGCCCTTCTGTTTTGCGAGCGCCAACGCGTGCGCGACGTGTACTGTGAGGAATGGATACTCATATCGCTCGCGGTCCTTTTTCCAAAGCCCAAAGCTCCCGTCGCTACGCTGCCGCGACTGCAGAATTTGGATATCGCGTGCGTAATACTTGTTTAGCGTTTCAGGGGAAGGCATGTCCTTCGATTTGAATGCGCTCAATACATCGCGCATCGCCGCGATCGAGATCATCCTCGAGGCGATCTGTTCGGAACATGCGTACGGGTAATTAGTGAGATATATGAACGCGTCGGTCAGTTCCTGCAACTGCGTGGAACTTGTAGTTACCTCCAGTCCGCCGAACTGCGGATACACATCACCGGGCGTCTGCACCGGCTGAATGATCGCGCCGTTCTGGTCCGTCGTGCCGTAGGTTGCGAACGCCTCGGTCGTCGCCGGCGTCCAAACCGGCAGCGAGATCTCCGCGGCGTCTGAAAATGTACCCGAGCTGACAGCGATCTGGAAACGAGCCGTGCCCGCTTTAACTGTTGAAACCGGAAATCTCACTTCCTCGCGGCTGTTGGCTTTTACCAGTACTTTTTTTCCGGCAGTGGCCGTGTCCGAAGCCCGGCCGTTAGGAAGGGTGCCCTCACTCACGTTCGGGCTTCGGACACCGATCTCCGCATTCGACGCTCGAATGGCGACAT
>JAICPV010000492.1 GCA_025929655.1 Pyrinomonadaceae bacterium | reverse complement strand
TTACTCGATCCCGTGCATGTCGATTATTACGGCGTTTCGACACCGCTGACGCAGATGGCTTCGGTCGCAGTGCCGGAACCGCAGTTGATCACGGTGCAGCCGTGGGACATTTCACAGCTTGGCTCGGTAGAAAAGGCGATCATCGCCGCGAATCTTGGGCTAAACCCTTCCAACGACGGCAAGATGATCCGGCTTCCCGTCCCGCCGCTCAACGAAGAACGCCGCAAACAGCTTGCGAAGCAGGTGCACGAGATCGCCGAGGAGCACCGTGTGGCTGTCCGCAATGTAAGGCATGCGTCCAACGACACGCTTAAGAAAATGTTGAAGGATAAAGCGATCTCCGAGGATGACGAACGTTCCGGCCTCGAAAAGGTTCAAAAGCTTACGAACGATTTTATCGCAAAGATCGACGAGCTTTCGAAACACAAGGAACAAGACATTATGAGTGTCTAAGGGTTTCCGCCTGATCCGAGGAGCTCAAACGAATTCCGGTCCCGCCATCGTTTGGCTTCGCGTCGAAAATACTAACCAATCGTGCCTGAAGCCGATCGCCGACGAAATGCGAAGCGATCAAGGGCTTGGCTGCGCCGTTTCGGACAATGGTGCTCCGGCGAAATCGTAGATAACATCTATGTTCAAGGCATTGTCCTTTACTTCGGCGCGCACGTCGCGGATCGCGGCGTTCAAGTTGCCTTGAGCGGCCGCTACCGGAAGATTCACCGCAACTTGTTTCCCGTCGAGAATGCGGATCGGATTTACACGAGTGTTCAGCGTCGATTGGACAAACGGCGTGACGATGGCGCCGACGAAAGGGTTCACGCCGTCCAAACTCACGTTCTCCACATTTAGCTGCCCGTAAACTGTTTGCGTCGACGGATCGTACCGCAAACCGAAATTCGACCTGGCCCAACCCGTAAATCGCAGGCAGCCGACCGGCGAAGCATAACTGCCCGCAAACGCTAATGGCGCGGTGATCGTGTTTTTCTCGAAACTCACCGCCGTCCGCGTTCCGCTTCCCTCCGGCAAGATCGTGATCTGGCCATCGCAATCGGCTGACTGTTGGCCCACGGCGAATACCGGCGGTTTCATTTCCGTGAAGATCGTCTGCAGCACGCCGTTAAAAAATTCCTGCGGCAGAACGATCCGCGCAGTTCCCTCTTTCGAAGCGTTCGGATCCGGCGGGAGCACCGGATTTCCAGGCGCTTGCGAAGCCTGCGGCGCTCTCACGAAAATAAAGAACGCAAGAACGCCGCCGACAATTATTCCGACAAAAAGCCCGATGACGAAGGTTCGCATACTATCGCGCGTTCGCGTTTGCGGCCGGGCTTGGATTCGCTCCCGGCTGACCCTGATTGATCATCTGTGCGAGCGCCTGCGCCATCGCGTTGAAGATCATGTTTACCTGTGCCCGGATCTGTTCGTTCTCGACCTTTTGGAATCCGGTCGGCTCTGCAAACATATCGGGCGACGTCGTGGTGTTTATGTCCGTGATCTCCGTGATTATCCGCAAGCCGCTGTATCCCTGAACGTTGCCGCCCGTCTGCGACTGCGAAACGGTTTCCGAATGCAGCGGCAATCCGGTCTGTTTGTCAACGTACAAGAACGATTCCGTCGCTACCTGGCCTGCCTGCGACTGTGTGTCCGTCACGGCTCCATACCGGTATTTGATCACATCGCGGCCGTTGTATTTTTCCTCGCCGACACGCTGGACGCCCGGTACCGACTTCACCTGCTGGACGATCTCGCCCGGCATCAGCATCCTGCGAACTTCAAATCCAAGCGATTCCTGATTGAGCTCGGCGTACTGCTTCATATCCGGCAGGACCAAGTAATTCGTTCCCGCCTTGTCGAGATAAACGACACGGCCGCCGGCCGGCATTCGAAATTCCATCCAGCGGTCATTCCCTTTACGGGCGACTTTCGCATTCAGGGTCGGCATCGTCGTCTTTTGCTGATTGCCCAAAGCCTCAAGCTTTACAGTGACGTTCGCCTGATACTCGGTCGGCTCGGCGGCTTCGGAAACCGTGATCGACGAAGTCGAATTTGAAATATTGGCGTTCGTATTTGCAAGGTTCGAGGCGTTGACGTTCGAGTTCGTGACTACGTTCGTGTTCGAAACGCCCTGCTGCGTGTCACAAGTGGCGGTTACCAGCACCGCAAACGAAACAATTATTACGGAAGCGAAAACTTTACATAGACTTAGCATGTTGGTCCTCCTCAAGGTGTAATAAGAGAGTACAGAAATGAATTCTGTTTTCTGTCTTGTGCAAGACCTACGCCTTTTCCAGCTTTGCGAATTTTTCGATGAGTT
>JAICPV010000486.1 GCA_025929655.1 Pyrinomonadaceae bacterium | reverse complement strand
TCGAGAAGGTCAGCCGGAACTTCGTCGCGCGTTGTAAAACGCGGGTCGGTCGCTGCGATATGCATTGCAACGTCCTTCACGAGCTGTTGAAACTCTTCGCCGCGCGCCACGAAATCGCTTTCGCAATTGATCTCGACGAGCACGCCGACCTTGCCGCCCATGTGGATGTACGAACCGACGACGCCTTCCGCCGTCACGCGTCCCGCCTTTTTGCCGGCGGTCGCCATACCTTTTTTACGAAGGATCTCGATCGCGGCGGTCTCGTCGCCATTCGCCTCGACGAGTGCGTTCTTGCAATCGACCATCCCTGCTCCGGTCTTTTCCCGAAGCGATTTTACTGCACTTGCTGTAACTTCTGCCATAATCTTTCTCGATTCCTGATTCCAAATTTCAAATTCCAAATTCCGCATTCCAGTAAGGCAGATACCTCGGAAACCTGGAATCTGGAATTTGGAATTTGGTATTAGCTAGCGGTCGCTTCCGTTTCCTTTGGCTCAACCTTAGAGGCGTCGGCGACATCGTCGTCAGCCATCTTCTCGATTTCAGGCCTTACCTCCGGCGTCGTATCGGCGCCTGTTTCCTGATGGGCATACGAGCCCCCCGCAGGATCGGAATGTGTCGCTTCCGCGGTTTCCCATGTCTGATCGGCAACTTCGATATCGGGATCGACTTCCTCTTCCTCCGTCTCAGCCGCCGCAGCGGCAAGCTCTGCCTTTTCGTCTTCGCTCAAATATTGCTGCGGGATCGCTGTGAGTGATCCGATCTCCAACGGCGTCGCTTCTTCCGACTCTTCAGAGCCCTCCGCAACGGCGATGCCGCCCTCGGTGCCGATCTGCTTGCCTTCGAGGATCGCATCGGCGATTCGAGCGGCGAAAAGCCGGATCGCACGCAACGCGTCGTCATTGCCCGGAATTACCTGGTCTATGCCTTCGGGCGAGCAGTTCGTATCAACGACGGCGACGATCGGGATTCCCAGCCGATTGGCTTCTTTGACGGCGATGTCTTCCTTTCGGACGTCGATGACGAACATCATGTCGGGCGGTCCGCCCATGTCCTTGATACCGGCGAGGTTCTTCATCAGCCCTTCATGCTCGCGATCCAGCTTGAGACGCTCTTTTTTGGTGAGCATTTCCATCCGGCCGTCTTCGCGCATCGTCTCGATGTCTTTGAGTTTCTTGATCGATTTTTGAACCGTCTGGTAATTCGTCAAGAGGCCGCCGAGCCAGCGGTTATTGACGTAGTACATCCCGCAGCGTTCCGCTTCCTCTTTGATCGCGTCCTGCGCCTGTCGTTTCGTTCCGACGAACAGGACCTTTTGATTGGGCCGCTCGGTGAGCGATTCCTGTACGTAATTCAACGCGTCGCGGAAGAGCTTCTGCGTTTTTTGCAGGTCGATAATATAAATGCCGTTGCGTTCACCGAAAATGTACTCCTTCATCTTCGGGTTCCAACGGCGGACCTGGTGTCCAAAGTGAACTCCTGCTTCGAGGAGTTCTTTCATCGTTACTGTAGCCAAAATTTACTCTCCTTAAATCTACTGGTTTCTGTACTCGCCGAAAACTTATTGATAAACCAAGGAGTTTCGGCAATGGAATAAAGTAAGAGTTACGCGTTTACGCGTGAACCAGCGTTGTGCCTAGGCCATGTGGAATCACGCCTGAAGGCGTAACTCTTACTGATTACCGCTTCGAGAACTGGAACCGCTTTCGGGCGCCCTTCTGACCGTATTTCTTACGCTCTTTCTGACGCGGGTCGCGTGTTACCAACCCTGCTTTCTTCAACGCCGGACGAAGGTCCGCATTAAATTCCATCAACGCACGCGTGATTCCGTGACGGACCGCCCCGGCCTGTCCGGCCGCACCGCCGCCGTCGACATTCACCAATATGTCGAACTTTCCGATCGTGTCGGTCAGCGTCAGCGGCTGACGGATGATCATCTGCAATGCTTCGTTCGGAAAATAAGAATTGAATTCGCGTTTGTTGACCGTGATCGCGCCCGAGCCGGGGCGAAGGTAAACGCGTGCTGTTGAAGTCTTTCTGCGGCCGGTGCCGTAATACTGAATATCTGCCATAACTCGATAGTTCCAAGTTTCAAGTTCCAAGGTTTCAAGTTCGTGGTCCCAAACTTGGACCTGGAACTTTGAACTCGAAACTAGATCTCTATTGCCTCCGGTTTCTGTGCCGTGTGCCTGTGATCGCCGTCGGCGTAAACTTTCAATTTCTTCGCCATCGCCTTGCCGAGTTTTGTCTTCGGTAGCATGCCTTTTACCGCCAGCTCGATAACCTTTTCCGGTTTGGTTTCGAACATTTCCTTAACGCTCGTTTCGCGAAGGCCGCCCGGATAGAGCGTGTGCCGACGATACAATTTCTGGTCGTCTTTCGAACCGGTGAATTTCGCGTGTCGG
>JAICPV010000061.1 GCA_025929655.1 Pyrinomonadaceae bacterium | reverse complement strand
GCCCGAAGAGCCTGTCCTAATTGTGAAAGCAGGTTCACCTGGCCGGGAAGTTGATTATTATGCGTATCGAAACCGCCGATCTGCACGAAAAAGATCTGCCGGTTGACGTTCAGCTCCATTCGGCGTTTTACAAGCCTCGCGACCTGTTTCAGCTGCAAGCCGATACCCGTGTTCGGAAACCCGATCGGGTCTGTTACGGTCGCCTGCAGCGCTGCGTTCGCCTGCATTGCCAGGTCGGTCACGTGGCTGGCTGCGGCGACGAAATTCGAATCGAGATCCACCGTGCGCAGTTGGTTGAATGCCGTAAGCTTCGCCGCGTTCGAAGCGCCGCTCATGCCGGATGGATTGAGCACATTCGCGAGCGAGGTGTTGGCATTCGCGATCGCCATCGGAAGCGTAGTTTGCCCTGACGTAAAAAGCTGTGCGCCCGAGATCGACGTTACCATCGGAATAAGCGCGGTCGGGTTGCTGCCGCCGGTCATATTATCGGAAAGGCGACCGCCCCAGCCAGTGAAAGATTGCGTGTTGGCGACGCTTGTCTGAGAGATGCTGACCTGATCGGAATGCGAGAAAAGCTGATATGGTTTCTGGATCGAGCCGTTCTGGTATTGTGCCTTCGTCATTGGGCGAACCAGCGTGCCGACATTAGCGACGATCGCCATTTTGCCGAGGGCCCAGAGCTCATGGATCCCGTTATTGATCGCTCCCGTTGCACCGGGCCCGAGCGAGGGATGCAGTCCGAACGTGCGGCCGCCCATCGCGGGAACAGCGATATCGAGAAGCGTTGCGGGGTCTAGCGCCAAGCCGGCCGCAGAACGTGCCGCCTGGTACATCGCCAGTGTGTTAGACGCCCCGACATTGTCCTTCGGAACAACTAGGTTGTTACCGTCAACCCCTCCGTTCAGGTACACCAGCACCAGGGCTTTGTAATCCGTACCACCTTCACCCAAACGGTCGATCATCTTCTGTGCTAGCGCGCTCATCGAACCGAGATGGCCCATTTTCGTCGCAAGCGCTGCCATGCTCAGGGCACAGCCGGCATTCTTCAAAAATTCGCGTCTTGATCCTTTCATCGGTTTTACCTCTGAACTTGAAACTGCGACGACGTCGCTGTCAAATAAATTGCGTTCTGCGCCCGCAGCGTGGGATTGTTGCTCGCGATCGCCTGCACGGCGGTGAGAACGCGCGAACGCATTTCCGCTGACATTCGGTTATTCATCATTCGCTGGTTTACGAGTTCGAGTAGCTGATTTCCAGACGTGTCGGCAGTAGCAGCCGCAATGTATTCCGCCAATTCCACCTTAGTGCCTAGCGGCCGGTCTTCCGCCACGTTCAAACTGTTGGGATTGAAAAGCAATGTGTTCATGAAATTGGCGCGGGCTATCGAGGTTCCGGTGGTCATCAGCGCGAACTCGGGCCCGAGAAGCGTCGTCCCGGGGATCACGTTGTCCGCCGAGTAATAGTTGAACACCGTCGGCGAATTGAACGGATTTTGCCCGAGGTTTCCCCAGAGCGGCTGGATCGACCCGTCACTGTTTTGGGCGAGGTTGAATGACTTTACATTTGCAGCACGGAGAACGTTTGTGATCAGTTGTACCGGCTCACGCAGCTTTCCGAAATTCGGGTCGGTTTTCACGTCGCCCCTCGCTTCCGGATCGAGCAGTACGGCACGTATCACCGATTTCATATCGCCGCGTACACCAAGGCCGTTGTCCGCAAACACCGCCGCGACGCGTGCGACGTACGCCGGCGTCGGGTCGCTCGTGACGAGGTGTTGAATAAGCAGTTTACTGACGAAGGGAGGAGTATTCGGGTGAAAGAAGATGTTGTCAAGCGTTTGATCGAGAGAGCCGTTTGCGTAATTTTGAATGTTCGTAAGGTTGTCATCGCATGTGCCGGTGCAGGCCGCTACGTTCGTCGTCGTTGAACCCGGATAATTCAACAACGTCTTCGCCGTGAGGTCGTGCCGGTTGTTTCCGACGGTCGTGACGTTGAGGTTCAGGATCATCGGATCCTTATAATTCACGATCCCGGGCAAAGCGCTGGGGCAGGCAGCCGCGGCCGCGTTGCAAAACGTCCAGCCGGTGAAAACTTTCGTGAAATTGTTCACGTCCTCTTGATCGTAAGTAGGTATCGGATTCCCCACGCCGTCGAGTTGCAAAGTACCGTCCGGATTCAGCATGAACAGGCCTATCGTGAACAGCTGCAGGATCTCGCGCGGATAATTCTCGTTCGGACTAAAACGCGTGCTGCGTGCCATGTCGAGGTAATTGCCCATTCCCGGGTTCAGGGTCAGTGCTTCCATCAGCTGACGGTAATTCCCGAATGCATTGTCGGAAAGCACCTTGTGATAAGCGAGCATGTGGCTGGACTGCTGGGTGTCTACGCCCGATATCACCCAGATCTGCGACAAAGCCCACGAAATGCGATGGCGAAGCTGCGGCTCTCCGTAGAACGCCTCGCGGAAGAACCACGTCTGCACAGGGTACATCGAATAATGATCGCGAATGCAGATCCGCAGCTCCGGCGTGCCCGACGCAAACATTCCGCAGCCGTTCGTCGCGTTCGCGGCGTCCGAATTCTTCAAAGGAATATTGGGATAAGGATTAGCGGACGATGGGAATGGCGCCTCGAACTGTGTTGCTATCCATCTGCGGATGCCGACCCGCCGGATCTTTTCATCCAACGTCGGCGTCGCGCCGAAGGTCGCCTGCTGCAGGAATCGCATCCGGTCGCTCGACCATCGGTAACCCACGTACTCCGCGGAGCGGCCGTCAAAGATCGAATTTCTTGAACGTGTTTTCGAAAGTTGGGTAGTCAAATGCGATCCGGTCGTCGGCTCCAACTGCCTGCCGCCCGTTCCTCCAAATCCGAGCAGGACCCTGTTACTGGAAAGCCCGCGCCAGGTCAAGTACATTTCCAAATCGCCTTTTTCCGGCGTTGGCCAGTACCGAATCTCGTCAGTCAATTTGATCGTCACGGCGAATATATCTCTTGAATATTTCGCGGGCGAAAGGCCCAGCACCGGAAATCGAAACTGGCGTCCTTGCCGATCGATGCCGTAGACACGCAGCGAATTCTCTCCTTCACCCGGAAGGAAATCGAAATTCGAAGCATACAGAATCACTATCGAATCCGGCTCGAAAACGGTCCTGATCCGTTCGTTAGATATCGGGTCGGGTATCGATGGGCCATAATTCGCGACCGCACGACCGCCCTTCCCGGACAAAAGCACAGGCGTGGGCGAATTTGGATCCGGGTCGAGCTGGGGGAAAACGGTGGTAACGAAGATCAATGCGGATAACAGGACAAGAGGCCGGGACAGCTTCAGCAGGAACGCGCGTGCCATATAAAATTCCTCCGCGGGAATATAACAAATTGTCCGACTATTTCTGAGGTTGGTTCAGCCGCTTAAAAAGCGAAGAAAACAATGTTTTGCAAACCAGATATTAACAAATTCTCAATGAATGCAAAGATTTAATTTTCGCGTTGACCGCCTCGACGAGGATTAGACGTAAAGCGCTGTGTTTTGGACGATAAATCGTCATACTTTGTAATGTGGACCGCCCCCGATTATCATCCAATCTGATGTGGGAAACGAAGGTAATTCCGGTGCCGAAAGAGTTCAATTTCGGCCTGACTGTGCAAAGCCATGGTTGGTACAACCTCGCGCCGTTCAAATTCGACGAGGAGCGCGGGGCCTTGTCGTACACGTTCAAAGGAAACAAAGCGAAACCGCTGACTGCGACTGTTCGTCAAGACAAAAAGGGCGTAAGGATCGATCTCGACCGGGCAGTATCCGATCGGAGCCCGGTCGAAGATAAGATCCGTCATATTTTGCGTTTAGACGATGATCTGAATGATTTCTACCAGGGTTTTTGTAAGGAAAACGAGTTCGAATGGGTACGGGAGCGCGGTGCAGGCCGTTTGCTGCGATCGCCGACTGTATACGAAGACCTTGTAAAGACGATGTGTACGACAAATTGTTCGTGGAGCCTTACTGAAAAGATGGTTTCGAATCTGGTTAACCTTTTGGGCGAAGGATCGCATTTTCCGGATGCGGAAACCATGGCGGCCATGGACGAGAAATTTTACCGAAATGAAATAAAAGCAGGATACCGTTCACCTTTTTTTGTGGAATTTGCCCGTTCTGTTGCATCTAAATCGCTTGATCCCGAAAAATGGCTTACGTGCGAGCTGGCGACCGACGAACTGAAGAAGCAGATCAAATCGGTCAAAGGCATCGGGGATTATGCCGCAGAGAATATGATGAAACTTCTTGGCCGGTACGACGGATTGGCATTGGATTCATGGCTGCGGAGCCAGTTTTACAAGAAACATAATTCGAATAAGGCCTGTTCCGATAAAAAGATCGAGAAGCGGTATTCGAAATTCGGCGAATGGAAGGGCCTCGCGATCTGGTGCGATATGACGGAGCACTGGCATCAGTAAGGGCGTGTAGTAAACTTATCTGATTCAAAAGACGTAAACTTCAAGGAATGATCGGAACGGGGACATTTTTACAGCAGCGATACCGCATCGACAAACAGATCGGGCTGGGCGGCATGGGCGCAGTCTATGTCGCGAAGGACGAGCGGTTCGGCAGCACGGTCGCGATCAAGGAAACGCTTTGCATGGATGACAATTTCCGCAAAGCGCTCGAACGCGAAGCCCGCCTGTTGAACAGCCTGAAGCATTCTGCCTTACCGCGTGTTAGCGATCATTTTGTCGAAGACAACGGTCAATTTCTGGTGATGGAGTTTGTTCCGGGAATGGACCTGATGCAGACGCTTGAATCCCGTGGTGAACCATTTACTGTCGAACAGGTGCTGAATTGGGCCAACCAGCTTCTGGACGCTCTCGAATATCTGCACACACAGGAGAATCCGGTCGTCCACCGTGATATCAAACCTCAGAACCTGAAGGTAACTTCGAAAGGACAAGTAGTTTTGCTTGATTTCGGGCTCGCGAAGGGAAACGTCACCGACGCCGGAAATCTTACGGCCTCGAAGAGTATTTTCGGGTACTCACGCAATTACGCTTCGCTCGAGCAGATCCAGGGTACCGGCACCGACCCGCGCAGTGACCTGTATTCACTAGCGGCTACGTTGTACCACTTGATGACGGGGGTTCCACCTGAAGACGCGCTGACGCGTGCGATGGCGGTTCTCAGTCACCAGCCTGACCCGCTTTTTCCCGCGGCCTCGGTAAATCCTAATATTCCGCCCGGCGTCTCGAGCATTTTGCAGAATGCGATGGACCTCAGCGCGGGCCGTAGGCCGGCTTCTGCCGCCGAGATGCGCGACCGCCTGCAAAATCACGAGGAATACGTAAATCAAACAAGTCCCGCTGTTCAGCTGCCCGCCGCTGCGACACAGAGCACTGTTTTCGGCGCTCCCACGATCGCCAATCAGGAGTCGACCTTCGCAGCCGTCGGAGGCTCGGAAGCGCTGACCCAGCTTCTGCCCGAAAATGTTTCGAAGGTGACTTCAGTGCGCGACGCACGTTCTAATGGTGAGCGCGTGGCGTTTTCTGGAGAACCTGCGAGACCGAAACAAAACTTCAAATTCGCGTTGGCGGGCGTGATCGGGATCTTCGCGTTGGTGTTGGCGGGCGTCGGCTTGTACATTAGTGATAGTTTTGCCGGGCAGGAAGTTAGAGACGAGGGAATTCCTGTTGCCGAAGAGCCTCAAACGGCGGAACAGGAGCAATTTGTTGAGCCGGCCGCCGAGATCGCCGACACGAATTCGGACACAGGGAACGACACGTCGGAATCAGCGGCTCAGACCGAGAGGCGAGTAACAAGGCCGCAGTCGAACTCAGTAGCGTCCAGGAAGCGGCCCGGCGACAACGACCCTGATATTGGGGATGATGACGACGAAAAGTTGGTGATCAACGGCAATTCTATCAGGGCCGGAAACGTGATGATCAACAAAGGGCGGATCGTTACCCCGAACGGTTTCAATTTCAATATGGCACCGCCGAACGTTCGGATACCGAATCCGCCGATCGACCCGCGCAAACTAACGCCGGAGCAGCGAAGAAAACTCCGCATACTCCGGCAGCAACATCCTGAAATGTTCCAACGGCCGAGCCCGACGCCGACGAATTAAGCTTCGACTGCCCTGCCCGTGGTCTTCAACCGATGAACCGGGAACGTGTGGTTGACGAATTTCAGGCTGATCCTGTATTTGCCGTCCTCCTGTTCATGGCTGTTGCAAACCACCGCAAGGCTCGAAAAATCAAATTCCGTGTTTATCAATTTGATCCGGTCGCCGACATTTAGCTCGAGCGTGGTGACCACCGCGGCCCCGCTCTTGCTGATATTTTCCGTAGTCGTCCTTTCTCCGCCGATCGTTTCGCGCCGGTCGTCGATCAATGCAAGGTAGAAATTGACCTTTTCCCAATAGCGCAGCTCCTTGCGCTGGACGAAACGTGAATCGCTTTCCGTTACGGCCCAGAGCCCCAGGTCGTTCATTCCGCAGATACGGTAGTTCT
The DNA here is from genome assembly GCA_025929655.1 of Pyrinomonadaceae bacterium. Taxonomy (GTDB): domain Bacteria; phylum Acidobacteriota; class Blastocatellia; order Pyrinomonadales; family Pyrinomonadaceae; genus OLB17. The sequence goes on along the minus strand of JAICPV010000061.1, from coordinate 2,635 downwards.
GAAGGGGGTTTTCGTCGTAGCTTGAGGGTGGAACCTTACCGATGAACGCGACGCCTATCTGAAACGCGGGCTGGCCGTCGTGGGTCGCGGCATGGCAATATTGTACAAGGCCCCAGACGTTATAGAACTCTTCATCATGGTCGTAACACCGCATATAGGCGGGCATCGGGACCATCATCGAGATGAGATTGCCGACCGCACAATCGCGCGGCATGTAAAACCCGAGACCGCTTGCTGTAAAGCTGAAAACGTCGGCCACTTCGCTCCATTGTTCACGTTCCGCAGCTATCCCGTTGACGACGGTCCGGATCGTTTCGGTTGTAGACGTGTTTTCCACTTCTTCTAATACTTCAGTTTCCGCTGACATTCAATTCTCCGAGGTGTGAGTTTGGTGAGTTGGGAAATTCATTCGATCCCTTCCAGAGGAAAAAGATGGTCGATGAATTCGATATGAAGGCGGATTATGCCGTCTTCGCCAACGCGCTTTCCGCGAACTATCGAAATGATCGATAGGTCGAGCCGCTCGCTTTTGACCCGCACGAACGCGCCGGATTCCACGTTGAACGATGTAAATAACGATGCTCCACCGAGACTCAGATTTTCGGTGACCGTCACCTCGCTCGCGGCGACGTCGCCGTTTTCATCAAGCATTTCGATGACAAGCGTTTCGGGTATTGCGAACCTGGTATGTCGACGCAAATGCGGCGGAAGTTCGGATTCGTCCGGCATGTCTGCCAGCTCTGTGAGCTGCCAAAGGCCGCCGTCTTCGCGGTCGGAGATATCGTAAAGTTTAGAAGGGTCGTCGATGAAAGCCTGCGGCGGGTTCTTTCCTATAAATGCGATGCCGACGGCGTAGCTTTGACCGCCAGCGGCGTCGTTCACAGGCAGACAGCGCCGGACAATGCCCCAAATGCGGTATTGCGGCTCAAGGTAGTCGTAGCATCGGAGCTGCCGCGGCATCGGCAGGCTGATCATGATCAGGCGGCCTCTTTTCACCGGCCGTTTCAGTTTGAATGCCGCGCCGAACGCCGAAATGTCCTCCAGCCGCGTGATCTCATTCCATGCGAATTTGTTATCAACCTTCACCTCGACGCGCGTGGGTAAAGCGAGAGCGTAGCGCTGGATGCGGCGTTGATCTTGATCGACAGTTGAATCGGCCATGGCAGATAGGAATATCGTGTTCGAGGAGCAATATTCGGATTGTTGATTTGGCGGGAAAAGCCGAGCTCACCGGGCAGGTATCGGTTGCGGTTCGGGGCCGCAACCTGTAAAATAACTATATCATTAAGCGCCGATTTTTTCCATAGTTTTTTCGTCCCAAAACCCTCGGTAAAACCTCACTTTTCAACGGTTTGGCAATTATACAGATTTTCAAAATAAGCAAATGGATTCAATATTAGAACGCGACCAGATAAACATTGAAGACGAGATGCGACGGTCCTATCTGGACTATGCGATGTCCGTCATCATCGGCCGTGCGCTGCCGGATGTTCGCGACGGTTTGAAGCCGGTACACAGGCGCATTCTTTACGGCATGTTCGAGATGGGGAACACCTCTAATAAGCCGTACAGAAAATCCGCGCGCGCCGTCGGGGACGTCATGGGCAAGTATCACCCGCACGGCGATGCCGCGATCTACGACTCGATCGTGCGAATGGCCCAGGACTTCTCGATGCGATACATGCTCGTCGACGGGCAGGGGAACTTCGGCTCGGTCGACGGCGATAATCCGGCAGCCCAGCGGTACACGGAGGTCCGGCTGGCAAGGATCGCGAACGATGTTCTCGCGGATATTGAAAAGGAAACGGTCAATTTTCAGCCGAATTACGACGATTCGCTTTCGGAGCCGACAGTTTTGCCCACGCGCGTGCCGCTTTTGCTTGCAAACGGTTCCGAAGGGATCGCTGTGGGGATGGCGACTAAGATACCTCCTCATAACCTTACGGAACTTATTGACGCGACACAGGCATTATTGAAAGAGCCAACGATCAAGATCGATAAACTTATAAAGATCGTTCCGGGTCCGGATTTTCCGACCGGCGGCTTTATCTATGGCCGCGAGGAGATCCATCGTGCCTATCGCACCGGCCGCGGCGTGATCCAAATGCGTGCAAAGGCCGCGATCGACCGGATCGGCCGGGGCGACCGCGAGAAGGACGCCATAGTCATTACCGAGATTCCATACCAGGTCAACAAAGCAAAGCTTATAGAAAAAATTGCAGAGTTGATCCAGGAAAAACGGCTCGATGGGATCTCAGAATTGCGGGACGAATCGAGTCGCGAGGGGATGCGCATCGTTATCGAGCTGAAACGTGACGCGATCGCGCAGGTCGTTCTCAACAAGCTGTATAAGCTCACCCCGATGCAGGCGTCGTTTGGCATCATCAGCATAGCGATCGTCGACGGGCAGCCGAAGGTCCTGAACCTGAAAGAGATTCTCGAGCATTTTATCGAGTTCAGGCGCGAGGTCGTTCGGCGGAGGACGGAATTCGAACTTCGAAAGGCACAGGCGCGTGCACATATTTTAGAAGGCCTGAACAAGGCGATCGACGCGCTCGATCACATCATCCCGCTGATCCGCAATTCGCGTTCGGTAGATGAAGCGAAACAATGGCTGACGGCGAATTTCGCGACT
>JAICPV010000334.1 GCA_025929655.1 Pyrinomonadaceae bacterium | reverse complement strand
GCCAAAAAAAACTGTCTCGATTACTTTTGACGACGGCCTATTTGATTTCCGCGAACGGGCGCTTCCTATCCTTAAAGAATTCGGTTTTCATGCAACGTTATACGTGACAACGTTTTATGTTGAGTACAACAAACCAGTCTTCGGTGTAGCGGCCGACTACCTCCTATGGAAGGGGCGGACGACGAAGTTGGACTGCAATTTACTAATCGGAATCAATGAACTCTGCGACCTTTCAGATGAGTCAGATCGGAGACGGGCACATTTCCTGATCTGTGAGTATGCCTCGCAAAACGACCTGTCTGCGGAGGAAAAAAATAACCTGCTCGGTAAACTGTGTGTTGCTTTAGATATCGATTTCAACGAATTTTGCGAAAGTAGGGTTATGCATTTGATGACGAAGGCTGAGCTTGCCGAAGTTGGGCGGTGCGGCGTCGATGTGGAACTTCACACTCACCGACATCGTGTGCCATTGGACGAGGAACTTTTTGAGCGAGAGATAGATGACAATCGGCGAGTGATTGAAGGTTTAGTTGCTAAACGCCCGAATCATTTCTGCTACCCAAGCGGCGTGCACAATCCACGATACTTCCCGTGGCTCGAATGCGCGAAAGTGATTTCAGCTACCACCTGTGAACCGGGACTAGCCGCGAGCTGTGGAGACAAGTTCATGCTACCAAGGATAATAGACAGCCCCGCGCTCAGTTTGATCGAGTTCGAGGGGTGGCTCGAGGGTGTCTCCGATTTCTTACCGCAACGGCGCCAGTGGACAAGCTGAAATTTCGCCTGAACGATCTGTTCTTAGTGGTGGTGTTCGTTTTTTTTAAAAGGACACGCTGTATATTGGGGTCTCCATAGATGACAAATAACGGGCTCAGGAACCTAAGCTTGGCAGCGAAAAGTGTCGCGCATGTCCTCTCCGTTCACCCCGATGGTCTCCAGTTCCCCGCGCTTTTGGAACGTGTATTAGCAACTTCGACTCATGGCGATAAAAGAGCCGAGAGAGACGTTCGAAGAAGCTCGATCGCGATGATAAAGGCAGGGTGGATAGTGATCGATCGCGGGCACCACTGGTCATTAAGCGTGGAAGGGGCAAACGCAATTGAGCGGTACGCCGACCCCGGCGATTTCATTCTGGAAGCGTCGCGACGATCGCTGCAGGGCTGGCTTTCGGTCCGGACACCGTTATATTTGTACGGTGTACAGGCTTTAGAAACATTTTTCTTGGAGTTTCGAGCGATCAGACGCGTCGGGTTTCGTCGATTTGTAGGAAAGACACTCAATAAGGAAAAATGGCACGATATTCTGCCTTTGCAAGCGCCCAGACGTTGGGCGTTCCCGCAGCTTAACGTCCAAAGCCTGGAAGAATTAATCCAAGAACTCAGGCGAACCGCGACCCGTTATTCAGAGGGCGGTCATGCCGTATACCTTCCACCGGAATCGCTCAGGAATAGCACTTTCCATGAGCTGGCCGAACATTACCCATCGGATGCCGGCTTAAAGATCATCAAAAAGCCTGGCGGCGTTGACGATAGCAGTTACACTTTTGGTTTCGTCCCGGGAGATAGCCGGGTACATGTTAAGCTGATTCATCGACCGAAACATTTGTCGCTCGTCGCTTGCTTGCTATTTTGCGAGGGCGTCGGTCCAAGGCTGTACGATTTCGTCGAACTGCAATGTCGCGATCAGTTGTGGACTGGCTATGTCATCCGGCATGTATCCGGCAGAACACCGACTCTCAGCGAATGTCAAAGCGGAATTGAAAGACTGCAGAACCTCGAGCAGCGGGGTCTTTTGAAGGTTTTACTTCCGGAAGGCTTCAGCGATCCGGAGTTCGAGTGCCCCTCCTGCAGCAGCAACGCCTTGATGGGCTCGAACGGATCCTTTAATTACGTAGACTTTCAGAACTTTCTGTTAACGGATTACGGAACCTACTTGACCACGATCGCTCGGGAAGCCACCGACTCATCGCACTTCGGTGACCGAAGTCGGCTCCGTGGCGGACGTTACCTTTACCAGTCCGTACCCGGTGTCAATCTTCCGGGAAAGCGTGACGTCAGTCATCGAGTCGCTGTGCTGCGTGGCCTGATGGACGAAGCGGGGGTTTCCGTACATAACCGACTTGTTTTGGACATTGGGTGCAACATCGGAATGATGATGGCACAGTATCTGAAGATGGGAGCGGCTTGGTGTCACGGATGGGATCGGCCTCAGGTTACCCCGCACGCGGAACGGCTCCTTTTGGCCCTCGGGTGTACGCGTTTCTCCATGACCGGTGGTGAAATCTTCCCTGAACAGCAACTGGAAGACGATTTGCCCGAATTTCTGCACCAAAATCTCGACGGATGCATACTGTCATATTTAGCCGTGCGTGGCCACATAGGTTGGCTGAAGGCTCTCGCCCGAGTGCGGTGGTCCGTAATGATATACGAGGGTCACGAAGCCGAAAGCGAGTCGGAATTTCGTCAACATATCGATAAACTCAAAAATATTGTCGATTGCACGGTGATCGCGTTCAAATATTATTTAGATGGAGACAGCGATCACCGGCCAATCGCTCTTCTAAAAAGAAATGGCGCGGTCGTAAACGCCGAGGAATAGTTTTCGCCGTCTTTCAATGGACCGAGCGGTCGTCCGGGCAGAATGTCTGACGAACAGACGTATAACGATTTGGATCAGTTCAGTGCGGATGTCAATTACTTCCGCGTCGAATGGAAGATGTTTTTATCCGATCCCGGTCGCGCCTCAGCTTTATTGCACGCGGCTCGAGGAGTTGAGGTTTCTCGGGTTTTGGACATAGGATGTGGTTCCGGGCAAGAAATGTTGCCGTTCGTCGCAAAGGGGGCACTCGGCTTCGGTATGGACGTGAACCCCGACGCCGGAAAGATCGGTCGCGAAATGTTTGAGCAAAAAAAGCTTTCAGAACGGGTAAACTTTCTCGTCGCGAGCGGAACTCACATTCCATTTTCCGAAAAGAGCTTCGAAGTTCTGATCTGCCGCGTTGCGTTGATGTACATGAACCACCAACTGGCTCTCGCTGAAATGAGTCGTGTTATGCGGCCCGAATCGATCTTAATTCTGAAATATCATTCTCCATATTATTACTTTCGAAAATTTGTTGATGGTTTGCGATATCGGTACTTCAATTCGGCCGTTCATGCGAGCCGAGTGATCTGCGCCGGATTCATCTATCAGTTAACTGGTAAACAATTCTTTGGCAGGTTGACTGCAGGCGGCGAGATCTTTCAAACGAGGAGAACGATTCGACGAGCTCTCCACAATGTGGGATTGAAGTGTCGGTCAGAAATGCCCGATTCGAACCGCCAAACCCCGTCCTTAGTAATAGTGAAGGAATAGCCCTGCAGGGTTTGGAGGGCGGAATTTAGAATCAAAAAAATGTGTGGAATCACTGGGTTCATCACTAAAGATCGTGAGTCTGATCCCCAAAGCGGTGAGGAACTGCTTCGCAAAATGTGCGAGAGCATTAGGCACCGAGGTCCAGATGAGCAAGGGACAGTGATTGAGGGTCGGGTTGCGCTCGGAATGCGTCGGCTTTCCATCATCGACGTTCGCTCGGGTCAACAGCCAATATTCAGCTCAGATGGCAACTTAGTGGTCGTTTTCAATGGGGAGATTTACAACTATATAGAGATCAGGACGGATCTGGAGGCGCG
>JAICPV010000382.1 GCA_025929655.1 Pyrinomonadaceae bacterium | reverse complement strand
CGTGCCACCCTACGGTCCTTGGTTCGAACAATCTGTTGGCCACAGGGGATTTTCCGTATTTTGCTGTCGACCATGTGGAAAAGGAGATCGGCGAGGGCGGTTTTGCGATGTTTGTGAACGGTACGCAAGGCAATATCAGCATGGGCCACTCGTCAGAACTGAGCGCGATCGGTGTCATAACGCCGGGCCGTACTTTCGAGCACGCGGAGGAGCTTGGGAAGAAGCTCGGAATGGCGACGATAAGTGCGCTCGATTCGATCGTTCCCAACGATTCGCCGCGGATTGGCTCCGCGATTGCGAATGTCCGGTTTCCTCTGAAAACCCTCCCCGATGTTCAGGCGGCAGGCCAAGCTCTCAAAGCCGCTGAGGAAGAACTTGCCGCGGTCGCCACGGACGGTCTGCCGATTGAGTCTCTGATGAGCGCGAAATCAAAGCGGCTATATGCATCGATTACCGATTTTTACGCTCGGGAAACTGCTTCTCTGAATGGAAACCTTCATGTCGAGCTGCAGGCGGTCCGAATTGACAACGCTTTGTTTCTTGCGATACCCGCTGAGGTTTTTGTCGAGATCGGGTTGGAGTTGAAGAGGAGAGCCAAATTCCAGACATACATCATCGGTATCGCCAATGGCTACATTGGATATTTGCCGACCAAGGCTGCACATTCTGACGGCGGTTACGAAGTCGTGTCCTCCAAGGTCGCCCCTGAATCTGAAGACATGTTGTACGACGAAGCGGCAAAGCTAGAGGCCGCGGTTTTGGAAATCGAGTTTGAAGAACCGCGAGCACAAGTGACCAACTAAACATGAGTGAAAAAATTCGGATCGGCGTGATCGGGCTCGGCGTCATGGGCGAGCAATACACGCGTATTTATCAATCGCACCCGCTCGCCGAGGTTGTCGCGATTTGCAACCGGTCGCCGGAACGCCTCAACACAATTGGGGACAAATACGATATCCGCACACGATATACGGAAGTAAGCGAGATCTTAAATGATGAAACTGTCGATGCCGTTTGTATCGCGACGCCCGATTTTGCCCATTTCGAACCAGTAAAAGCGGCCCTGAATGCGGGCAAGCACGTTTTGTGTGAAAAGCCCTTCACGACCGAGTTGGCGGAAGCGGACGAACTTCTGAGGTTGAGCCAAAGTCGCCCGGGACAGGTGCTTCAGGTGGGATTCAATCACCGTTGGCTTTCGTCATATCACCACGGTTACGAAAGTATAAGGCGCGGCGAGATCGGACGGCCGGTTGCGGGTTACGCCAGAAAGAACGACACGATCTTTGTGTCCACTGAAATGATCGACTGGGCAGCAAAAACCACGCCGATACATTTCCTCGGCGCGCACGACATCGATATGTTGCGATGGTTTTTTGGGAGCGAGCCGGCGGAAGTCCGAGCTTATGGTGCGAAAGGCGTGCTCCAAGAACGCGGCATCGATACTTACGATCTGATCCAGGCACAGATCAAATTTGAAAGCGGCGCTTTCGCAACGATCGAATCCGCGTGGATATACCCGAACGTTTTTCCAACGATCGTAGATTCTTTTATCGAAGTAGTCGGCAGTCAAGGGCACCTTCATTTCGATAGAAAGCGTGAATCTATCGAAATGAGCACCAAGAAGCAGTTCACATATCCGAAAGTGTTCCTCACGGCCGAGGTTTTCGGCAAGCTCCGTGGGTCCTTCGTCGAATGTCTCTCCGATTTCGTCGATTCAATCATCAATGCAACGGAAGCGAAAGTGACTGCCTTCGACGGCCGACAGGTGACAGCCGTACTGGACGCCGTTTCGCGTTCACTGGTTTCGGGTCAGACCGAGAAAGTAGCGCCGTTTCAAGCCGCACGAGAATCCGCGGTCGAAGCGTAAGTAAATTGTTTGAGATATAGGCTCTCCCGCCTTATCCACGATCGAAATTACGAAAATAGTGCTTTGCTGGGTTTAGATCGAGGTCGATGTTTACCCATTTACTCGAATGGAAAAAGGACTGCACACAGCCGATTACATAATCATCGCGGGATATTTTCTTCTGCTCACGATGATCGGTTTGTATTTTTGGCGTCGGATGAAGCACGTTCGCGATTTTTTCACCGGCGGGAACGCTATCCCGTGGTGGCTGGCTGGAGTTTCGTTTTACTTGACCGGTTTTAGCGCGTTCACGTTTGTCGCGTATTCGGAAATGGCGTACCGCTTCGGGTTCGTCGCCGTCACGTTGGCATGGAGCTCAGCCGCAGCGATGGCGATCGGCACCATTTTCTTGGCCGGGCGTTGGCGGCGGGCGCGTATTGTTAGTCCGGTCGAATTTCTTGAAGCGCGTTACAGCAAACACATTCGTCAGATACTCGCCTGGCTCGGAATTCCCTTAAAAGTGATCGACGACGGATTGAAGATCTACGCGACCGGCGTCTTCGTTTCGGTCGGTCTGGGATTCGATCTGCAGACAAGCATTATCGTCAGCGGTGTAGTGATGCTGCTGTACACATTCATGGGCGGATTGTGGGCGGTCGTCGTGACCGATTTTGTTCAGTTCATCATACTGACGCTCGGTGTGGTCGTGCTGTTTCCACTGGTGTTTGCCCAGTTCAGTTCCGTCAGCGATTTCCTGGGCCGGACGCCGCCCGGATTCACTTCACCCGTTAATGAGCCGTTCTCGCGTATATACGTGCTGGCTTTTTATTTGCTGATCACGCTCAGCTACAACGGAAACTGGGCGTTCGCGCAGAAGTTTTACAGTGTTCGCGACGAACGCGATGCGCGCAAGGCCGGGATGCTCGCGGTTGTTTTAAAGATCATCGGCCCACCGCTTTTTATCCTGCCGGCGATGGCGGCCCACACACTGATGCCGGAGCTCGCGATTCCACCCAATTCACCGCAGTTCACATACGCAGCGCTTTCGCTTCAGTTTCTGCCGGTCGGACTGATGGGGCTGATGATCGCAGCAATGTTTTCCGCGACGATGTCAACGCTTAGCGGCGACTACAACGTGATGGCGAGCGTTATTACCGAAGACATTTACCGCCGGCTGTTCGATAAGGGCGCGAGCCAGAAACGACTTGTGATAGTCGGACGGATCGCGACTTTGGTGATAGGAATTCTCACTATCGGAATTGGGATCATCTTGATCTCGTCGGCGCAAAAGGGACTTTTTGAAGTGATGGTGACGGTGTTCGGATTATTCGTGGGACCAATGCTGATCCCGATGCTCGCCGGACTTTTGAGCCGCCGG
>JAICPV010000007.1 GCA_025929655.1 Pyrinomonadaceae bacterium | reverse complement strand
TTCGCCGCATTCTTCACATCGCCGAGCACGAGAATTCCGCTTGGCTCGTTCTTCCCGTCCAGCCTCGCCGTGACAACGATCTCTTCGCCGAGCTGTGAGCCGAATTCACGAATGCGGGCGATCGTCTTTTCGTCGATGAAATGCCCATCGCGATCACCTTTCTTCCACTCAGCCAATGCGGGATTCTGCTTGATCTTCTCCTGCATGATCGCCTGCGACTGTGCGAGCGATTCGCTCAGGTTCGGAAGTGCCGCGAAGAACACAGTGTTCTCCGGAAGCAGGTTGATGAATCTCGAAGAATATCGAACGCCGGGTCGCGCAACTTTCTGGTTGACTTCGGTCCGGACTTTCGCCAGCTCGGAAACGAGATTCGAGTACTTCGCCGCGTTTCGGCTCCACGCCACAGTGTTCTGAACGGGGGCTTTTTCCAAACTGGCATTGGTCGTCGTTTGATCGCCGGGCAGAAGGGTTTCCTCTTTGCCCGCGTGGCTGACCTTCACTTCGCCTTCGACGACTGAAACGCGCGAACCTTTCGTACCGCTTTCGACCGCAAAGATCGTTCCCTTCACGGACACGAGCGAGTCGGGCGTCTGAACGTACAGTCGGCCGTTGTGCTGTTTCGCCGCTTCGACGATAACGTCGCCGCGATCCAGACGAACGGTCACGCCGCGCATATTCTCGGTCACATAAAACTCGGACCGTTCCCGCATCTCAACGGTCGATCCATCCGCGAGCCTCAAAACCGCGTTCGAATCTTTTGCGGTGCGAATGTGCTGCCCCTTCTGGATCTGCTCGCCGACTGCAACAGGCCGCGAATTCAGAGGATCCGCTACCACGAAGACAAGGCCCTCGGAGTTTTCAAGTGTGCCAGCCAGAGTAGTGCCCGAGATGTCGAGCCGTTCGTACATGAACAATCCGGCCACTGCGAAAACCGCAACAGCAGCCGCGGCGAATCCGAGCCGTGCAAAGTTATTCACCCTCCAGCCGTTCGTGTAAGCGCTCAGCTTTTCACCAAAGGTGGCTTTGCCAGGCTGAGTAGCAACAGCGGCGGGCTTTGCAGCCTCGCGTTGAGCTTTGATCTCCCGGCGGCACGGGATGCACTCATTGGAATGATCTTCCAAAAGCATCGTCCGGGCAGCCGTAAGGCTTCCTTTGAGATATGCTGGAATGAGTGACTGAAAGTCGGCGCATCCGCGGATCTGTTCTGTTTTTGTATTCATTGTATTAAGACTCTCCATATTGGAAGTAAGAACTGCTGATTGCTCGGCCGCCTGCTGGCTCACCAGCGCCCAGACGCGAGTGGCGGATTCGCTCATCATCGCCGGGTCGATATTCTCGTCGCGGATGCTGCGGGAGGCGTTGTCGATGATCGCGTCAATATCTCGTTTATTTCGCTTCATGATGTTTCTCCAAATAATTGCCGATCTCTTTGCGGAGGCGGGTGCGTGCCCGGTGAAGCGTGACGCCGACCACCAACTGCGATGTACCTAAAACTTCTGCGATCTGTTTGTTGTCGTAACCTTCGAAATAGCGGAGTGCAAATGCCGTCGAAGCCCTCCCCTCGAGTTTCGCAACCGCTTGTCGAAGCAGCTCGCGGAGCTCGCTATCTGCAAGATGGTCTTCCGGGCTTCTCCCTGCGTGTTTTGGGCTATGATCGAAATCCAGGTCGTCTAGCGAAACGGCGTTCGCGCGTTTCCGATGTCGAAGCAGGTCGAGCGAGGCGTTGACGGCCGCCCTGTAAAGATATCCCTGTGGATTCGCCGTAAACGTGGCCATTGAATCGCTTTTTGTAAGCCGCAGGAAGATCGTTTGAAGCACGTCCTCCGCGTCGTCGGGGCTTCCGGTTATGCGGTACGCAATGCCGAAAACCGACCGGTAATTGTCTCGGAAAAGTACTCCGAGATCCTCGACCGCGTTGGTTTCCACGACCGTTGGCGTTGTGCTCGGTGCCGAAGTCATAGTTTCGGTGGCTAGCACCATATTAGCGGCTGTGGGGGTCACGTTGCTCTCCTTTTGATCGTCATCCGGAATATAAACGCGGCCCCGAGGCGATTATTAACAGTTAGAAAGGACTATTTCCAGTATTTCGCCTACGGTCGACGTTTGAATACGATCCCATTCACGCCACGCTCGTCCATTTCCGCGTTAAAGACAAACCCCGTCACCGCACCCTTAACGTCTCGAGTAAAGGTGATCCGGACGACTCCGCCACCGCCGGCGAATGTGTCCGCGTAGGCACCGTTCAATTGGCCGTCAAACGTTTCGCCGAACTGAAGCCCAAGCCCTTTGCCTTTGACCACGATCCGGTGCTCTGCGGCGAATTCTTCGCTGTAATAGGTTCCCGCGTACTCGGCCAATTTCTCCGGAGTGTCGGTCGGCGGTTTCGCAGGGACATAAACGTCCGGTGTGCCGTCGTTGTTCATTATTCGTATTTCGGAAACGGAACTGTCTTTGCCAAAGACAGGCAAAATTTCCGTCATCCCATTGCCGTCGATGAAAAGAAGTCGCTTTTCCGAGATCGCCGTTACAGGCACCTCTTTCTTGAAAAACTCGCTGTTGATCAATTTCCCATTCTTCATCGTTAGTTTGAAGAATCTGCCGCTTTCAGGATGGGCATAAATTCCGGCATATCGAGCTGCGTCCTTTTCAGACAGCACGATCGCAGCCGGAAGACCCTCTGTAACGCTTTTCGGAGGCGGCACGGGTTTGAATTGTCCTTCAAGATAAATATCGGCAAGTTTCTCTACGATCTGCTTCGGCAGGATAGCCATGTTGTTGCAAAGAGCGATCGAGGTGAATTTCTGTTCCGGGAACCAGGCGATCTGTGCACGAAAACCGCCCTGGTTGCCGCTGTGTTTGATGACCTTAAGTCCCTTGTAGCTCGTGTGAAAAAGACCAAAGCCGTAACCGACCTTTTCGCCATTGTTGAGCGTTGCCGGAGTTGTGATCTGCGCGATCAGGTCTTTGGTTCCGACCTTGGGCTCGTAGAAATTCTGGTCCCAAAGATACAGATCTTCGATAGTCGTCATCAGCCCGCCGTCGCCAACCAGGTCGTTCAACGACGAACGAGCGCGTATAGGCATTCCCGGATTTACGCGATACCCCTGCGCCCTGTTCCTAACGACCTCGACCCTGTTGTCCCAAAAAAACGTGTCCTTCATCCCTAATGGCTTGAAGATGTTCTCGTCGGCAAATTGCCGCAGAGATTTTCCGCTGACCCGTTCCACAATTATTCCGGCCAAGAGAAAATTGGAGTTGCTGTATTGGTATTTGGAACCGGGTTTGAATTCTATGTTCTTCTGCCGGGCCAGCATGTTCAAGACGGTCCTGTTCGATAACGCGTTATCAGTATTTAGGCCGCCGAACATTGTAAGAGCGTCGTATTCGCGGATCCCGCTTGTATGACTGAGCATATGCCGGATCGTGATCGGGTGTGCGTATTTAGGGATCTCGGGAACGTATTTCTGTACCTCGTCATCCAAAGACAACTTCCCCTGCTGGGCCAAAAGCGCAACGCTCATTGCGGTGAACGCCTTCGAAACCGAGGCAACCGTGAACCGCGTCTTTGTCGTATTCGGAACATCGTAGTCGAGATTGGCAAGTCCGAAGCCGCGTTTATAGACCAACTGTCCATCCTTTATCACCCCGACCCCACAGCCCGGCAAATCGTTCTTGTCCCATTGAGAAAGGAATGAATCAACCTTTTTCTCCAGCTCTTCGTTCGGCATTGGTTGTGCCAAGACCCCGGCAACGGTGAAACAGATCATAAGTAAAGCTCCGGCGAGAACTCTGTGTACAACTAGTTCGTGATTTTCCATTTCGACTTTTATTCCTTTCGCGGTTTGTGTGTGAAGGCGTCCAATTCGGGTTGCACGCTCGTTGGGCAAACCAGATATTCCTAATGAACAACTTCCGGTACGAATGAACGGTCAACGAGGTTCGATGGAAACGGAGTGGGAATCGCCAAGACGCGTCTTAAATGGTCGCTTGCTTACAATAAATAACCCGCAACATCCCGCGAACGTCGTTCACAGAAATGACGCCGAAAAGCCGTGAGCGTTAACACATAAGCGTAATAACTTTTAAAAGCGATCTTCCAACCCTTCGGTTTACAGAAGAAAACCTTGGGTAACACGCGATATTACCCACCAAGATTCTTTATGCTAGCGGGCGTGGTCGACTTGAGAAGGTGTAATGCAGGAAAGCTCCCTTGTAGTCGCAAATCTTCTTCCTGGGAGTGATTGGCGCGCGTCGCGCCTTACACAAGTTTGTTTCAAATAATAGGTCCATACCGATTCATCAAATCGACGAAGCGGGGATTCTGGCGGATCGGGTCGAACAGGGGATCCACCCTTCCGTAATTGTGCATCGTTCCGAAATTTTTAAGATTGATCTCGATATACTGATTCGCGTTTTCAACTTCCCCCAATAAAACGTAACGGGAGGCTATATGATTTTCAAGGCCCCTCATCATCTCCGACTCGGCTAAATACATTTCGATCTGCTTCTTCCAGAATGCTGTAATGCCTCCTTCCGCGTAAGACTTTCGAAGGGGCTCAACAGATTCCGGCCGGAAGATCTCACGCTCCTTCAGAGCATGCTCGACCGCCAGATCGTGCTTGCCCTGAATCTCGTAAATCCGTTCGAGGAAAAAATGCGCACGCTCCGTACCTGGAGCAAACTGCAGGATACGCTTGAAATGTGCTTCGGCCCGATCTAATTGCTTTGAGAAATAGTAGTTTGCTCCCAGGTAAATAGCGTTGTTTACTGACGTTGGATCCAGCGTTTCTGCTCGCTTTAGTACATCATGCGCTTCGTCGAACCTGCTCCACGCGTTTAACAGCATACCCAGCCGAGCATAAGGTTCGGCAATATTTGGATTCAGCTCGATCGCCCGACGATAGTAAGCCTCCGCCTCTGTCCACCGCGAGTATCTGACGAAGGCCACCGAACCCATAGATACGTGAGACTCCGCCAATTGCGGATCGAGTTCGAGCGCTCGCCGTGCAGCATATTCTGCTTTATCGAAAGCGTCTTTGGTCGAAAATACATTGCGTTGCTGCAGTAGGTGGTAACAATCGGAAATGCCTGTATAACCCAAAGCGAACGAGGGGTCGATCTTTACAGAACGCTCGAAATATTCCAGCGCAGCGTAATAGGATTCTTTTTTTCTTTGATTCCATAGATAACGGCCCTTTAGGTACGCCTCATACGCTTCATTGCTAACGCTGGGCTGGGATCGATCGACCGCTGTTCCATATTGCATTGCCTCGCGGAAACCTTGCGCGATCGCATCCTGAAGATTGAGTATCTCCCCGGACCTGCCATCGAACTGTTCCGACCAAAGCTGCTCTCTCTCAGGCACCTTTATCAATTGTATTGTCACCCGAAGGCGCCCGTTTTCCTCTTGCACGCGGCCGTCGATGACCGCATCCACATTAAGATCCTGTCCGGCCTTGGCAACATCGACGTTCTTGCCGGCAAAGCGTAGTACCGAATTGGTGGGCCGCACCACAATGTTATCCATGCGACCCAATCTCGTGATCAGAGCGTCAGTGATCCGCATCCGAAGTTCTTCATCTGCGGAATTCTCCGAGAATGTATTCAAAGGTAAAACCGCCAAACTGCGTATTGCTGCAATCTGATTCCGGCGCGACGCATTAGCAGACCCCGAAAAATACCACGCAACAGCAGCAGAGCCGGAAAATAACAGAACGAAAGCAATGAAGACCACCCTGGATGACAACAACCAGCGTCTTTTGGGCGGCAGCTGCCTGACTTCTTCCGTCGGATCGTTCTCCGAACTTTCTATGAACGTGTTGGAAATGGTCCTCCGTTCAATCACGAGATCGGGAGCGAAGGGTTCCGCTACTTCGCGCACTTCGGCCGTGAATCTGTAACCGCGTCGGGGCACGGTTTGGATGATGCCGTTCTCGCCAAGGACTTTTCTGAGGCTGGAAATGGCGTTATTGAGATTGCCCTCCTCGACGAACGTGTTATGCCACACCTCGTCTACTAAGCGGTCGCGTTCCACCAGGTCTCCACGCTCTTCTATCAGGACCGCAAGTACCTCAGAAGCTTTCGGCGGGATCGGAACTGCCGCTCCTTCGCGCCACAAAACTCTTTTTTCCGCGTCGAACCGGAATTCGCCGAATTCATAGAAGTGCTTGATTTTGTTCGACATACGGGTCGTTAGAAATTCGTGAGAAATTTCTGACGATTTCTACAGGATTTTTAGGGTTGCCAAAGAATAGAACTGTTTCACGCGGAAATCAAGACATTTTAGATTCCGCACTCAACCTGAAATCAAAGTTCAGTTTCAAAAACCGATGCGACGAACAAGTCAAACATGGATCCGAACAGAAATCAGCGAGAAATTGACTATCAAACGTGTGAGTGGCCGACCCGAACGTCTCGAGTGCTCTTCCTGCGTCGGGGAAGTTTCGGTTGCGACTCTATCCGAAAGCAAACGCCTCTCCCATTTGTCAGCGAGGGAGATCTTTCGGCAGGCCGAGCAAGGGACCATTCACATTCTGGAAAGCACCGGTGATGAACCGATGGTCTGCCTCAACTCGCTCTCTCAGGCATGTCCGAATCCTTATGAATTGCGAAAACTACTCGAAAGGACAACTGAAAAAGGAGAAACGAAATGAAGTTTAAGTTAAGAAAAACGTCAATGCTGGCGATCGTCGTATTTGCGTCTTTTGCAACCGCCATCGCGGCACCCTTAGCGAGAGTCAGTAACACCTCCCCGGAACATCTTTCGGGGGGAACATCGAGATCGATGTTCCGTGATGAGGCGGTCAAGACGAAATGGAACCAGGAGGCCCGGGAATTCGACGCGGCTATTAGTGACTTGGAGAAGATCCTTAGATTGGACCTTGGCACAAAAGACGGCAGCGCTGAAGCGTCAAGGATCCTGGAACGGAACATTGGAAAATTGCGACTCGCTGACTCAAAGATCGCGTCCGGCGCTGTTAAGTCCTCTAGGTTCAAAGAGGGAGTCGAGGAAGAGGCGACGAAGCGGGGAGGCAGGCAAAAATTCGCCGAAGAGCTGAAGCGGGGCTCAGTGGCGGCAAAGGATATAAAGGGGCTTGAGGATGCGGTTCGCGACGCCGAAGCAAGCATCGCACCCGCACGGGCGGTACTTAAGAAGCTGTCAGACCGGTTTGAAGCTGCCGCGCGGAACCAAAATGCCGTGTTTTCCAACACCGGGTACGAATTGAACCCGGACCTGCAGCTGCCCGTGGAGAGGGCGTGCGGAGACTCGACCGCGACGGGGCCAACCTTTCAAAACTCATGCCAGCAGCTTGGTTTCAATGTGACGCGTGCCGTCTGCAACGTGATCTTCACCACAATCCTTCTTTATCTGGGCGCGGTTGACGACATGCTCTGTGCAAGTGCTTGTGTCGCACGTGCTGCGTCCGCATGGACGACGTGCACCGGCCGAGCTTCTTTGCAGCCCTTTCCGTTAAATCTAACCGCGGCCTCCGCCTGCAGCTTGACACTCACAAGGGCGACGTCAGGCTGCTTGATCAATTGTTGACTGTAATTTGGATTCAATGTTTCGTGGTTTTGAATATCGCCTTAGCGGCAGTTTGAATGCGGCGATCCTAAAAGGAGCTGAAAAAATGAAAATTAGATCGATAAAGAAAAGTGTACAAAATCTGGTTTACGTCTTGTGTGCGACCGCGGCTGCGGCGATACCAGGCGCCGCCCAAGAAACATTAGCAGGGAGCTACGAGTTCGGTCCCGGCTTTGCCAACACGGTCCGCGATGACGTGAATCTGAACGTGCCGGCACGCACGAACCTTACACTTATCGTGTTGCTGCAACGCAACCTGACAAACTCCAGAGGCATGCCGGTTCTCAGCGACGTCCCTGTCATCGTCGAAGTGATTCGCCCTGACGGGACGCCTGCCGCAAGTCAATCGGCGTCCGCTACGGTGGTCAGCGCCGGCGTTCCTGTGCCGGTCGTTCCGATGGTCGGGGTTTACACGAGCCAACGCGGCTGCCCAAGTCCGTGGATCGTTCGCGTGCGCACCGCAAACAATCTAGCGCCGCCCGTTCGGATCTTCGGTTCGGTAACCTTCGGAATCGTGAAACCGGGACCGGTCAATCTCGACCTCGAAGGGGATATCGCACTTAATGCCGCCACCGACGGGACAAGGACGCTCGCTGGCCACAACTTGGTAGGCAATTCCGACCGCGCTCTCATCGCCGGTACCGGTGTATTCCGCATCCGATCGAAATGGCATACGGATCCCCTTGATCTCAATCCGCTGCATTTTGGCAATTACTTCAGAACGAGAGTGGATCTTTTGAGGCCGAACGGAACGGTTGCCGCAACGGAAACCGGATTCTCCCGACATGCCCCTGCGGACCGGACGCCAAAGGTAGATTTCTCGTACACCGCCACGGATGCCGACCAGCGCATGACCGGGGCATGGAGGATCAAGGTCACCAATTTACCCGGTAATGCGAGGATCGTCGGATTTGATATTGAAAAAGGCCTGGTCGATCCGCTCGCTCCTGCGCTGGCATCGTTCAACAGCACTTTCACGCCGCAATGTTCGAGCGCGATCGGAGTGAGTTAGGGAGGTTCTCGAAAATGCACGTTTCAACTTTCACTCGAGTCGCCGTGCTAGTTTCGACAGTCTTGACGATAGTGATAACCGGTAAAGCAGAATCCATCACAAAGACTTTCGAGTTCGGCTTGGGCACGCAGAATGCACATTCTGCAATGCGAAGTTTTCCGGTCCCATGCGGGCTCTCGATAACCGCCACGATGAAGTTTCAGAGGTCGGGTGCGGATAATGCAGACAGCGATATTCCAATCAAGATCGATCTCCATGAGCCGGATACAGCCTTAGGGGTGGAAGGCCCGATCGTCAGAACCGAGAGCGCTTTCGTTACGCGGACTCAGCAAACAAAGACCATCACGAGTTCGGCGAAGGTCCGGGGATGCTCCCTTCCATGGAGAGTTCGGCTCAGATATGCGAATGAAGGGCCTGCGCCGCTGGCGACCACCGGGAGTATTACGGTTACTTACAACGACGCTCTCAAGACGATCGCCATTCCTACGGGTTTTCAGGTAAGGTACGGCAGTCCTCATACTTTGAATCTCGGCCCCTCCGGCGGGCTCAATCAAGGACGTGTGCACATCAAAGCGAACTGGATCCACGAGCTGCTAGGGTTGCCGGGACCGGTGCAGATCATACTTCAGTTCAGCATTATCGATCCTCAAGGGAATGTTGTTGCAAAAGCTTCCGGCTGCTCAAGCGACTCCTTTGACACCAGTTGTCGCTTCAGTCTGACCCACCGCGTACCGGCGAATATCGCTGGTCAGTGGAAGCTGAAGATCACATCCATTTTTGCTGGGACCAATCCCATAACACAGGAATCGTACAACGCCGTCGCCAAGGTTACGCCGACCGTTACATTTCTCCCGGGTTGTCCATAAACGGGGACCGGATGTGGTGATCAAATTGCCGAGGAGTGCGGACAAAATCGATAAACGAGGCTCTAAAATGAAAATCAAAATAAGAATACTTCCCTTCGCTCAATACGTGGTGTTTATTTCGCTTCTGCTTCTGTCGCAAACTGGGGCGAATGCGACCAAGCTTCCCAACCAATCGATCCCTGCGGATGGCGCATGGGCGACCTCAGTTCCATTTACGGTAAGTGACACTGGAACCCTCTCCTTCAAAGTACGGCTTCGAGTGAACACTCCGTTCGGCGTGCCGCTCTTGGGGGAATCCCAATTCGAAGCCGCACTTGTGAAAATGACGAACCCGACTGCGGTTATTGTGAGCCAGAAACGAAACGTAACGTCGACTTTTGAAACCCTTACGTTCACGTACGAGATCACCGATTGTTCAAAGCTAGGTTCGTACGCGATCCGGCTTAGAAATTCCGGGGACATAAACCGACAGCAAGGCGAGGCGGAATTTCCGGAGTTTTTTCCTCCCGTCCGTGTCCCCGCGGCAAGCGGGATCCTTTCGAAGTTCGGTGTCACGCAGGGAAACACAATTCCGATCGGAATCCCCAGCGCATTGGAACCCGCCGGAACCGGCGGGCGACTGAGGGTCACGGCTACATGGGACGGACTTTGTCTCCCCGACGCTGCCGGTTGCAAGCTGAACTACCAATTGTTTCGAAACGGTGTCGCCTATGGAAGCTCCGTCACCGGGTACGCGCACAACGCGCTTTTCGGAACGGCTTCGCCAAAAATGACAGTAGACACTGACGTGCCCGCGGAGAAGGTTTCGGGCGATTGGAGTCTGCAGATCAAAGGCGACTCGCGTGGGAGCGTGAGTAATGTTTCGACGACCGTAAGGTTCACTCCGCGATGCGGCACTTAATCGAAAAAGAAGATCGATTAAGAAATACTTTGGGCCGCCCCGTGGCGAAGGATGTATATGACCACAAAGATCAAAAAAGAAGTGCAGACCACCGCCGGTATCACCGCAGCGATCATAATATTCGCGTTTCACGCTGCCGCCGCTCCGTATGCTTTTCAAGGCTTGCCCGGGGGCTGGTCGCCGGCATCAGTGGAACAAACGGTGGTTGCTCCTTGCCACGCCTCTCCGTCGGTGAAGTTAAGCGGAGCCCGCTTTGATCACAGTGCGAACGATGTTCCGATCGTGGTCGAATTCAGGGCGCCCGGAGTTTCATTTCAATCTGAACCTACTCACATCCGTGTTTTCACTGTTCGCTCTGACGTGTCACGCACCGAAACATTTTCGGTACCGGGACATGAATCAGGATGCGGCGCCGAGTGGCGGGTCCGAATCGTGCCAACGACGTCTTCGACACGGGACGGCCGCGTGATCGGAGACTTCAGCCTGAGTTTCACCAGCACTGCATCGATTATGAAAATCGAAGACGCGGCAATTCTCGCGAATGGACGTTCGACCACCAAAAACATTGGCGGGTCGAATGGCCTGCACCAGGGCTGGGTGGAAATAACCGGGACGTGGAACCATTCGGTTTACGGAGTTCCGGGCCCGCTGCCTGTGAAACTCACATATGCGCTGCTTAAGCCGAATGGCGATATAGCGGCCTTCGATACCGGCCATTCGAATCATGAGTTCAATCCGTGCTGCAGCGGCGACAAGATGAAACTTCGGTTCCGCGTAACTGAAAACATAAACGGCCAGTGGAAGCTGCGGATCACAAACGATAGCGGCCAGGATGCGATGACGATCATACCGAAAGCCATATTCAAACCGGCGTGTAAATGAAGCGGTACAAAGAGGAGTAATTATGAAACTGTTAGACGCAAACAGAACCATTCGGATCTTGTACTGGGCGACAATAATAGCGGCCATCTGCAGTAGTTCTGTCCATGGGGAAAGCGTTAGGTTCTCGACAAGTGGCGGCGTTTGGGAACCGGCTTTTAAGGACTATGCGTTCAACGCGCCTTGCCATTCCCCGATATCGATCCGGATCGACGCGGACAGGCATACCGGTGGGCCGACGACATCCGACATCCCGATCGAGATCCAAGTTCGTAAGCCAGGAGTGGCGCTCACCAGCCCCCCTTCGGTTTCGAGCGTTTACGTGGCAAAAATCGTCGGCTCGCCGGCCCTTACATTGAATCCTGGTGGAAGTTCCGAAGGCTGCTCGCAGGCGTGGAACGTCCGCCTCAAGCCGCGGCCGGTTTCCTTCAGAGAAGACATCTACGGTGATATCAGATTTTCGTTTCCTTCCGCCGTAAGCTCACTGCTCGTCGAAGACGCGATTTTTCTGGGGAAGGGAAAATCCTTGACCAAAAACCTGGGCGGTGCCGGTGGGCTGTCTCAGGGATGGGTAGAAGTCACCGGCAGATGGAAACATTCGTTATTCGGTGCGCCAGGCCCATTGCCGGTGAAATTGAATTTTGAGCTGCTCAAACCCGACGGATCGATCGCCGCGTATGACACCGGTTACACGAGCAACGAGATCAACCCTTGCTGCAGCGGCGACAAGATCAAGGTCCGCTTCTTAGTGAAAGAACACACCACAGGTCAGTGGAAAATCCGTATTCGCAACGACACGGGTGACGACGTAATGAGCATCGATCCGAGTGCAACCTACACACCGGCATGTTTTTGATGTTGAGGGGATCCTATGAGAAGAAGAATCGGAGAAACTATATTTCTTTCCACGCTCGCTCTGACACTCTTTGTTGTAAAGGGGTTTGCGGAAGATAAAGGTTTTGAATTTGGACCGGGAACCGCGAACCCGACTTCCTCGACAATAAAATTCGCAATTCCTTGCCACATTCAAGTAGCTACAGACATAACGTTTCGTCGCGTCGGGGAAACCGGTACCAACAGCGACGTTCCGATTGTGGTCGAATATCGACAGCCTGGTCCATCCGCAACCACCGAAGGAGCTCTAGTGCGAACGGTGAACTTGACCGCGAAGCGATCAGAACAAAAAACCCCTACGTATTGGATGCCTGGCGCTGCTGCGGGCTGCTCGATCCCCTGGGCAGTCACCGCGAGGGCAGCTACCGGGAATTCGTCTGTCGGAGTATTCGGCTCCGTCAGAATGTCGCCCTACATCACAATACCGAGCGTCGAAATCGAAGGTGGGTTGATATCGCTGGCGAAAGGAAACTCGGTAACGAAAAATTTCGGAACGTCTGCCGGTTTCGGGCAACACGTGATCGAGGTTCGGGGCACATGGTTCCACTCCGTTCTCGGCGTTCCTGGCCCGCTTCCCGTGCGACTCAAATTCGAATTACTGAAACCCGATGGATCGGTGGCCGCTTCTGATTCGGGATACACGAACTTCGAAATTAATCCGTGCTGCTCGTGGGACAAGCTGTTGGTCAGGTATCTCAATAACCAGCATATATCCGGACAGTGGAAACTGCGGATAACAAATAACTCAAATGACGACGTTATGAATATTGCCCCAAAAGCTGGGTTCTATGGGGCTTGCAAGATGTAGGCAAAAGCGGTTACTGACCAGGCGGTCGTGTGACGAACGCGGTTCGGGGGAACAAAATGCGGACGGATTACCCAAAACTCAATGGACGGAATTACCAATTGTTGTTTTTTTGGGGCGCCTTGCTGATCATGGCAGCGCTTTACTCACAGTGGGTTACGGTATTGGCACAAACCGATGTTCCCAATTTGACCGTAACGCCGAACTTTATGGGCAGGGACCTTACGTTTGGTGAACCGGTCGAGTTGAAACTAAACCGAAGCTTGATGGCCCGCGACGGCCGACTCGCAATCTTCTTGGGCGACACCGACGTCACCGCGCTCTTTTCCGCCACGGATAACAAGCTGACCTATGTTCCCCAGGCCGCCTTTCTGCCGGAAGGGGATCACAAGCTGATCGTTTACTCGGTTGCCGATTCGGGCGATTGGAAATCTCTTGCGGACTTTCAGCTGAACCTTAGATCGAAAGTTGATACTTCGCCCGGAACTAATAGCTCAAACGGGTCGATCGATCCGGCCGCGATCATTGAGGGCGCCGGCGGCACCAAAGTCGAGTTCACGCCGAATGTCGCTATTAACTTAAAGGGGCAGAACCAAACACTGACGTTCCCACGCGAGGCGGTCCCCGAGCGCAACCCCTTCGGCGAGGTTGATGGGCAGGCGAATATTCAACTAAAGGTATCTCGAGGCGGTTGGAGCCTCGAAAACAAATTCGATTTCGTGGGGGTAGGGTTTCAGCGAAATGCCCTGCGTTTCGGAGAGCTTCAAAATGACGCGCCGAAGATCGACCTTTCCAGCTACCTGGTCGAACTGAGCAAAGGGCGTTTCAGCGTTAAACTGGGTCATGTTTCATTCGGATCGAACCGCCACCTGATCAGCGGCTTTTCCAGCCGCGGTCTAACCATCACCGTTCCGGCCGGGGCTCAGAATGAGCTTTCGTTCGTCGCCGCGAACGGCACTTCGATAGTCGGATACGACAACTTCGTCGGTCTATCTCGGCGGAAGCACAACGTGATGGGAATGAGCCTCGCCCGCGAGTTTTTTAAGGAGCACCCGGGCCGGTTGCGGTTCGAGGTGACCGCGCTGCGGGGTTCATTGCTGCCGCTCACGAACTTCAATCAGCGCGAGGTCAACGATGCTGAGAAGAGTCTGGGTGCAGGTTTCCAGCTAAATGGAAATCTGTTCGGTCAAAGGCTTCGTTACAGCGCCGGCTACAACACCAGCAGATTCAGAAATCCTCGCGACCCGAACGTCGAACAGGGCACAGAGCTAACTCCGATCGTGCCCGTTACACGTGACGGACGCCATGCTGAAATCAGTTTTGATTTCATAGATGGTCTCCGGCTTTGGCAGGACCGGAAGCTGAAACTCACAGGCACATTTCGCCACGAGGAGATCGAGCCGCTTTTCCGAAGCGTCGCCGCGTCTACACAGGCCGATCGGCGTCAGAATCAATTCGAGGTTTCGGCCGAACTAGGCGATCTCCGCATTACTTTCGGCAACCTCCGCGACAACGACAATCTTGCGGAGATCGTATCGATCCTTCGTTCCATCATGCGACGCAGTAACGTAATTGTGGCCGTACCGCTCAACTCATTTTTCACTCCATCGAAACCGAACAAATGGCTGCCGCGGCTCAGCTTCACTTATGATTTCGTTCACCAGTATGGAGCTGCTTTTCCGAACGGCGGTGAATTCACAAGCGCATCACAGATACCGGATCAGGAAAACCGAACGCAGTCCGCAAACGCCCAGTGGGTGTTCAACGACAAGCTCACCGTCGGCTATAGATACAATCGAGTTTTTCAGGATAACAAGCAGCCGGGACGCGAACGCGCAGATTTTCAAAGTGCCGTGAACGGCCTTTCGGTCGGATACAATCCGTTTACATCTCTTACCTTCGGGATCGAGCTTAGTCACGAACGGCAAACAGCGCTGGAGCAGCAACGCACGGACCGGTCGATCCGCCTCGGGACGCAAACGACCTGGCAAACACCCTTTCTAAAGAACTCGACTGTCAGTTTGAATGTTTCCACAAGTATCGCGGGCGATACCCGCAGACTAAACGAGAATCGCAATGCTGAGTTCGACGTACAGTGGTCGTACCGTTTTGCAATCGGGCAGAAAAAATTCAAAAAGGCGGAGGCCCAGTTTTTCATCCGTTACGCGAACCGTTACGGGCATACGTTCGACCGCCTTACGGTGCTGCGCAACTTTAATAAGACCCAGGGCTTTAACGCCGGCATAACATTTAACGTTTTTTAGCGCTTCACGATGGAGTTGATATGAAAGGTCTGCTAGCTTGCGTTCTGATATTGATCGCTTCTGCCGAGTTTTTTTCGCAGCCGATCCGGGTGAATCCGACCGGGGTGAATGTCAATTCACAGGACCCAACAGTCGTTTTTCTGACGTTCGGCCGCATTCCGGTTGATTATTCCCCAGCCGAGGCGTTTTGGTGCGGCCGGCTTATCGCGGCCCCGTTTCCAGCAGTTGGCTCCCGTTGCGATCCCTCGACGATTTACGGTTCGCTTCCAGCCCGTTACGATCTGTCGAAGGGGAGCGGCAACGAAGGGCTTACTGACATAATGTCCATACCTCCGTCGGTCGTTCGGCGGGCCTATATGACAGCGGAGAACGGTGGCAGTGCAGGCTTCTTCTACGTGCGGAGATTTGTTTCCTCTATTGGGCAGCCAGACCAATATGTCGCCGTGACGTGCCGAATGACGGGTGGCGGTGCTCGCGTTCCGTTCGCATTGTCGAACGTAGAGATCCGGACCGGGTCGAATGAACCAGTGCTGTTTGTCGACGCGGGTCAGCCGTTTCCGAAAGTAACAGCCGAAATAAAATACAATGGCACCGGTCGCCTGAAGGGCCGCTGGGAACTCGTCCGCCCTGGCGAAGAGCCCCCAAACGCCTTTGACCTGCTGACCGAAGCGACGCTGCCGCTTGAGGAGCGAGCCAGCCAAAAACGTTACCTGCAGGTCGCCCGCTTCAACCACTTTTTGCCGCCCGGTGGAAAGTTTGAACTGCCGCTGGAAACCATCCAGCCAATGCCGATCGAAGCTAAAGGCCAGTACATTCTGCTGCTTCGCATCGAAGCGGTGGACGACAAAGAGTCGGATTCCGATCTGGCGGCGATCGGTGTCGGCGACAGGGTCGTTCACAGCGGCGGAGTCGCCGGCTTCCCGTTACCGGTGCTGAAATTCTTTGTTGGTGCACGCGACCACAAAACGCTCTGGGAGGAAACCGCTCTTCAGTTCCCGATCGAACCGAAGACCGGATCATTTGGTCCCTTAGTATTTAGTTGGGCGCCGTACACCGGCGCCGGGTTCTATCGACTTGAAGTATTCGATGCCTTGGCGAACAATCGCATATTGGCGGCATTAGTTCCGACGGGAAACAATTCTTACTCCGCCCCTTCATGGCTTCGCAACCGAATACACGGCAGGGAGTTTAAATGGC
>JAICPV010000065.1 GCA_025929655.1 Pyrinomonadaceae bacterium | reverse complement strand
CCCGTGAGGAATCCCTTTCAGGCTGCAGCGAGGAGCGAGCAAATATGGCCGCGTTACACACCCGTGCGATCTCTAAAAGGGAGTTCGGTTCTAAAGCGGCATTTTCGATTCGCAGGACCGCAACCGCCTCGCTCGGGTCCTCCAGCCCGCTAAATGACCAATTGATCTGCTTTTCTTCGTTCAGGAAGATCGTTTCCGAGATCGCAGCAAGATCGTTTTCAAGTTCGGCCCGATTTGTTTTCGGGCGCAGTTTGAGTATCCGCCCGCGGCCCATAGGCGTTTGTGTGCTGCGGCCGACAAGCTCGAGGAGCTTTTGGAATTCAAGTGTTTCTAACGAAAAACTCATAGACAGTACGACAGGCTGTTAGCCTGTCGATCAAGCTAAAGGAACAGGCTAACAGCCTGTTCTACAAAAACCTTGCCCGCACATCCGGTGTCGGGATCATGCATGTGTCAAGCTTTCCGAACAATCTGTATCGATATTTCGCGAAAAGCTTGTATCCGAGATCGCGAACGGGCTTCGGAATAATTATCAAGCCGTAAAATACTGGCCAAAAGCCGTCTAACCGCCTTGCGATACGCAATGCTGCAGTGGAATGTGTAAATGCTCGCCCGTTCTCGACCAAAACGATCGAGTCTGTTTCCGGCTTATCGATTCGATGCTCATCCCGCACCTTTTCACCGATTTCCGACTGAAGCGGGGCGAACTTGAAATATCCGGCTTTATCCCGATCGATCACGAAATTTACGGCTCCATTGCAAAAGTTGCATACGCCGTCGAAGAGGATCAGTGCCGACATAGCTAAATTTTATCGCAAACAGCCGTTTGATGCCGTATTTGCTTTGCAAGCATGAAACTTTTGCATTATTCTCACCGTAAGCAAACATCACTTGCAGTTCAATAAATCAAATTGAAATCGATATGAAACTAAAGCTCCTTGTGTCCGCTTTTGCGGCGATGAGTTTGTTTTCCGCGGCCGCCATCGGTCAGTCGGTCGCGATAACGAACGCACGGATCGTTACCGTTTCGGGCCCCACGATCGAAAAGGGAACTGTCGTCATCCGCGACGGGTTGATCCAGGCGGTGGGTGCCGATGTGCGCCCGCCGGCTGATGCCCAGGTCATAGACGGAAACGGACTTTCGGTTTATCCAGGGTTCATCGATTCGCTGTCGACCGCCGGTTTGCCGACGCGAACGCCGCAACCTGGAGGCGGCGGGCCCGGGGGAGGCGGCGGGCAGCAGGCGGCGCAACAAGCTGCCGCGCAGGCTCAGCAATCGAATTCGAATTACCGAGCGGGTATTCGACCGGAGGTTTCTGTCGTTGACGACCTCCGCGCCGGAGATTCTCAGTTCGATTCGATCCGAAATGCAGGCTTTACGGCAGCGGTTACTGTCGGCCGAACGGGCATTTTTAACGGCCGCTCGGCTGTGATAAATCTGGCCGGCGATAGCGTTTCCGGAATGCTGTTAAAAGAGCCGTACGCCCAACATATTTCGTTTGCAACTATTCCGGGCGGTTATCCGGGTTCGCTGCTTGGAACGTTCTCGGCGTTGCGTCAAATGTTTTACGACGCGCAACAGCTGCAGGAATGGCGTAAAGGTTATGCAGCGAATCCAAAGGGAATGCGGAGGCCGCCTGAAGACAAATCGCTGGAGGCATTGATCCCGATTTTGAACCGCGAGATGCCTGTCGTTTTCAATGCGAACACGGAAAAAGAGATCGTACGCGCGCTCGATCTTGCGAAGGCATTCAACCTCAAAGCGATCATCGCGGGCGGGCAGGAATCATGGAAACTGACCGAGCGATTAAAGTCCCAGAATATTCCGGTCCTTTTGTCGCTCAATTTCCCGAAACGAACCGCTTCGGCATCTCCCGACGCGGACCCTGAAAATTTGTCGACGCTGCGATTTCGCGCCGAGGTTCCGAAAACCGCTGCCCGTTTAGCGCAGGCGGGCGTGAAGTTCGCATTTCAATCTGGCGGGCTCACTGCCGCCAACGATTTTTTCACAAATGCAGCAAAGGCTGTCGAAGGCGGGCTAACGAAAGATGTTGCCGTGCGGGCAATGACGCTTTCGGCTGCTGAGATCCTTGACCTGAACGACCGGCTAGGATCGATCGAAGCCGGTAAGATCGCCAATCTCGCTGTTGTAAAAAACGATGTATTCGCGAGTGACCGCTTTGTACCCTACGTATTTGTTGATGGCAAGCTATTTGAACAAAAAGAACAACCGCGACAGGGCGGCGGCCGCGGGCCAGCCGCACAGCGCGGAGGCGGTAATACAAGTTCGGCACCGGCGACGCCTAATGTTGCCAATGTAGCTGGCACATACAACCTTTCGATCGACGCACCCGGCCAAACTTTGACTGGGACGCTGGTGCTTCGGCAGCAAGGAGACACGATCAGCGGCACAATGACGACGCAGCTTGGCGTTGTTCAGATCGCCGGCGGCAAAGCGACGGCGGGCGGCTTCTCATTTTCGGCGACTGCTGAGGTGGGCGGCACGACAATGGACATCACTTTCAGGGCAACGGTATCGAACAACAACTTGAACGGGACGATCGACACGCCGCAAGGCCCGGTACCGGTAACAGGAACCAAGGTTCCATAGACCAATGAATATGAAGCGCGTAATTCAATATCTAACGATGGCGGGCCTGGTATTCGCCGGAAGTTTATTCGCTTTTGCACAAAAAGGCGGCGATGTTTTGATAAAGGGCGCGACGGTTATGACCGCTGCCAGGGGAACGCTGGAGAATGCCGACGTCCTGGTAACAAACGGCAAGATCGCAAAGGTCGGAAAAGGCATTTCCGCTCCCGCCGGCGTTCGCGTGATCGACGCAGCCGGAAAGTATGTATCGCCCGGGATCATCGATGCGCATTCGCACTCAATGCTGGACGCGATCAATGAAGGATCTATCGCCGTTTCGTCGATGACGAATGTGGGTGACGTGCTTGATCCCCGCGACATCACGATCTACAGGGCACTGGCTGGCGGCGTTACGACCGCATTACTCCTGCACGGATCAGCTAATCCTATTGGTGGCCAGAGCACGACGGTGAAGTTCAAATGGGGCCATACGGTGGAAGAGTTTCCGGTCGCCGGTGCCCCGCCCGGCATTAAGTTCGCGCTCGGAGAAAACGTCAAACGGTCGAATTTCACGCCCCAACCCGGCCAGACCCCACGCTACCCCCGCACTCGCATGGGCACGATGGAAGTGATCCGGGACGCATTCCTGCGGGCGAGAGATTACAAACGGTCGTGGGACGATTTCAAGGCCAGGAAGACGAACGTTCCACCGCGGCGCGATCTCGAGCTGGAACCGCTGGTCGAGATCCTGGAAGGAAAACGGCTCGTTCATGCCCACGGCTATCGCTCCGACGAGCATTACAATCTGCTTCTGCTCGCGGACGAGTTCGGCTTCCGCATAGCGACCCTGCAGCACGCCTTGGAGGCTTATAAGATCGCCCCCGAGATCGCGAAGCGGGGAACCGGCGCGTCGATTTTCGCCGACAGCTGGAGCTACAAGCTCGAGGCATACGATTCGATCCCTTACAACGGGTACATTCTTTGGAAGAACGGCGTTGTCGTCTCGATAAACTCCGATTCCGACGAGCGCATGCGGCGGCTCAATCTCGATGCCGCAAAGATGCAAAAATACGGGGGCGTACCGGAAGAAGAGGCGTTGAAGATGATAACGCTGAACCCGGCGAAACAGCTTGGGATAGATAAACGCACCGGTTCGATCGAACAGGGAAAGGACGGTGACCTCGTTGTGTGGAGCGGCCATCCGTTTAGTCCTTATTCGCGTGTCGAAATTACCATGATCGAAGGCGATGTTTACTTCGATAGCGCGAAGGATGTGACTATGCGGGCCGAATTGGCGAAGGAACGCGAGGCTTTGGAAAAGCTCGAAATGAACCGTGCCCCGGCGGCGGGCGGGACGCCGCCTCGACTGCCCAGCGAACGCCGGTCGGCCGACAGAGATGAAGCGGACAGGGGGAACAACCGATAATGAAGGCAAAAGTAGAATGTAAGAAGGCCAAACGTTTCATAGATCTTTGCTCGTTCGTTTTCATTTGCGGCGCCTTGTTCTCGGTAACCGCGCAAAGCGACGGCTCGCAGCAGAATCAGACCGGACGGGCCGGCACCTTCGCGATCACGAACGCCCGCATCTTCACGGTTTCCGGAGCGGTTATCGAGAACGGTACGGTCGTCATTCAGGAAGGGCGGATCGCAGCGGTCGGAGCCGGTGTTTCAATTCCGGGCGGGGCCGAGCGGATCGACGGCAAGGGCCTTTCGATCTATCCCGGAATGATCGATGCGGGCACTAATCTCGGCCTTGCCGAGATCGGGCAGGGCGCTAACGCGACGTTGGACACCGCCGAAGTTGGTTCCATGAATGCGAACGCTAAGGCGATCAAGGCGGTTAATCCTCACACCTCTCATGTGAATGTGACGCGAGTTAACGGCATAACTTCCGTACTCTCGCGTCCTACGGGCGGCATTGTTTCGGGCCAGGCGACATTGATCAATTTAAACGGCTCGACGCAGGCCGAAATGGCAGTAGAACCGATCGCAGGGCTTATTGTAAATTTTCCGCGCATAACACAGGGCGGCGGCGGCTTCGGCGGTGGCGGTGGATTCGGCGGCGGTGGGCAGCAGATCGATTTCAACGAAGCCGTCAAGCGCCGTGATACGCAGATCGACGAACTGAAAAAACTGTTTCGCGACGCGGTGAATTACGGGCGCGCCGTCGAGGCGTATGCGAAAGATAAAACGCTTCCGGCTGTACCGACGAATCTCGGCCTTGAAGCTCTCATTCCATACGTTCGGGGTGAAAAAACGATCTTCTTCACGGCGGAGCGCGACCGCGATATCCGTGCTGTAGCCAAATTCGTCGGCGAGATGAAAATCAAGGGCATTATCCTCGGCGGGCAGGAAGCATGGAAGTCCGCGGACGAACTGAAAAAGAACAACATCCCGGTCATTTACACTCATATCTACAGCTTGCCGGTCCGTGAGGACGATCCGTACGACAGCCTTTTCGAGGCACCGGCGAAAATGCATCAGGCTGGGATCAAGTTCGCGATCAGCACGGGCGATCAGGGCGCCGAGGTTCGCGATCTTCCGTATCAAGCCGGGATCGCGGGAGCTTTTGGATTATCGAGGGAAGAGGCTCTCAAGTCGGTGACACTCTATCCCGCGCAGATCCTCGGCGTAGGAGACAAGATGGGTTCGATCGAAATTGGCAAGATGGCGAACGTTGTCGTAACCGACGGCGACCTGCTCGACCCGCGAACGAACGTCAAATACTTATTCATCGAGGGAAGGCTGCTGCCCCTAACAAGCCGCCACACTGAGTTGTTCGATAGTTTCAAGGAAAGGAAATCGAGCGAGATAATTCCTTAGGCGGCAAGAAATCTATTTGAATGAAGACGGGTCGAGGCCCGTCTTTTTTTGTGCTTTCTGAGGGATATCGCCGTTCTCGTCGAAGAACTCAAGTGATGCAGAATTGAGGCAATACCGCAGGCCGGTGGGGGCCGGGCCGTCGGGGAAGACGTGGCCCTGATGTGAGCCGCAGCGGGCGCAGCGTATCTCGATCCGGCGCATGCCGTAGCTGATGTCCTCGATCTCCGTTAAATGATCCTTGTCGAACGGCGTATAGAACGAGGGCCAACCGGTTCCCGAATCGAACTTGTGCTTTGACGCAAAAAGCGGCAGTCCGCATAGACGACACGCGTATGTGCCGTCTTTTTTATTGTCCAAAAGCGTTCCGCAGAATGGCGGCTCAGTACCGTGATCCAAAAGGATCCGATACTCCTCTTCGTTCAGGCCTTTCGCCAGCCGTTCGATCTCGTCTTTCGAAAGCGTGGTGATGTCAAATCCTGACCGCGAAACTTTCTGCTCTGCCATCCAATTTTCCTCTTTCAAATATGTCCTGCGTGCGGACGCAAATTCGTCTTCTTGCATGATGGGGACAGGTCCCCCGCTCGGCTGCACTAATTATACAAGCTATCACATGGCCGCCGAGTAAATGAATTCATACAGGAGAAAAGGAAATGGCGGAACCGGATATACCCTGGATGCCCAAGGTCAGGGAAACGAAAACACTTAGGATCAGGAACGAAGCAGAACAAGGCCTCTGGACCGGCGTGGTAGCGCAATGCGTGACTATTTTTAACGACAAGATCATGAAGGCTGTGAAGTACGAAATAGTCACCGAAGGTAAAGCGAACGTTGTCGTAAAGGTAGCAGGCGGGAGCAAAGACGATCCGAAGCTCGGGGCCACGGCCACCCACGGCGTCGCGCGGCGCTGGAAGGGCAACCGCGGGATCGAAGAGGCCGAGATCTATTTGCCGGCACAGCCGTGGCAGAATCACACTAATGTTCTGTACATGATAATGATGCACGAGATGGCTCACGCAGCGGGCCTCGAGGAGCACGCGAGCGACGGCATCTTTATGACGCTGCCCAATATCGACCAGAACGGCAAGATATCCGCGACAAAAAACGGGAAGTCGATGCCGCCGTACTTTTTTACGAACAAGACCGTAATGCGGATGCGGACGATCTGGTCGTAGGCTAGTTGTCGTCGCGGAAAACGCGCCGCTCGAGAGCTCGAAGGCGCGACGCGAATTCGCCGAGACGACGAAAAGCGGCGGTCGATCGCAGCCAATCCCTATTTTCGAAGCCGGGAATGCCGGAAACGATCTTTCCCGGCTCGACATCATGGCTAGTAGCAGATTTTGCGGTCAAAACCGCATCGTCGCCCACCTTCAAATGGCCCGCGATCCCGACCTGGCCAGCGAGGATAACGCGTTTGCCGATGACGGACGAACCTGCCAGTCCGGTTTGCGAGCAAACAAGCGCGTCCTCATCGATCGTGCACGAATGGCCGATCTGCACGAGGTTGTCGATCTTTGCACCGCGTTTTATTCGTGTTTCGCCTACGGACGCACGGTCGATGGCGGTATTAGCGCCGATCTCAACATTGTCCTCGATCACGACACGCCCGGTTTGCGGGATTTTCAGCCAGCGTCTTTCTTCATCCTTCGCGTACCCGAATCCGTCGCACCCGATCGTTGTGTTGTTATGGATAATGCAGTTGCTGCCGATCACGGTGCTTTCGCGTATCGAGACGCCGGAATGAATGACGGTGTTCTCGCCGATCTCGACGCCTTCATAAATGGCTGTGTTCGGCATGATCCGCACGCCGGATGCGATCTTGCATCTCGGGCCGATAACGGCATTAGCGTGGATCTCGACATTCAGAGCAATGTCAGCGGTTTCATCGATGAACGCAGAGGGATGAACGTCGGGCTTTAGTTCGGGCTCGGGATAAAATATCCGCAATGCCCGCGTGTAAGCAAGGTAAGGGTCCTTTGTTCTCAGAACCGCGAGATCGTCACGTCCTAGCGTTTCGTTCTCTTTCAAGAACACCGCCGAAGCTTTAGTAGTTTTTATTTGGGGCGTGTATTTCGGATTCGCCAGGAAAGTCACGTCACCCGTTTCAGCGATATCAAGGCCTGCCGCGCCGGTGATCTCCATTTCGGCATTGCCCAACTCAATGATGGAAAACGTATTCTCGGCTAATTCGGAAAGCTTCATATCGACGTTTATCGCCTCTGATTTCCTTTGTATTCAATGTGTCTTGCGTGTTGAGAGTTTTGTGTTTCACGACGGTCCTGAACACAAGGTAAACAAAGGCATCACAAAGCTCACAAATCAGTAAAATAATGCTCTTGAAAAACTCGGCTGCTATATGCAACACTAGTTTTGCAGAAAAATTTTCCCAAGCAAAATTTCCCTCTAACGAAGTTGCCCGCTCTCCCAAGCAGAGAACATCGCAATAGGAGTATCCGGAACAATGAATGAAGTTGTCCCCAGCCAGCAGTTTAAAAAATCAACGATGGACGATTATCTCGCGAACGAACGCAAAACCGGCGCACGCAGCGAATATTTCAACGGCAAAGTGATCGGCCGCAGCGGATCTAACCGGTGGCATAACCTTATCGTATCCAACCTCGCGATCGGCGTCGGCAGCCGCCTCAGTGGGCATAAATGCGAAGTGTACATAGCAAACATACGCGTGAAGCTCGGAAACACAAGCGTCTGTTACCCGGATATCGCGATCGTTAACGGCGAGCCGTCTTTCGCGGACGCGAACCAGGACGTTTTGCTCAATCCGACCCTTCTGATCGAGATCGTCTCGAACGAGATGCATTCGGCCACCAAAACTACCAAGCTCGAACGCTTCCTGGCGATGGAGAGCATTCGCGAATGTCTTCTGATCAAGGAAGACGAGATGCGGATCGAGCACTACGCCAAGCAGAACGCAAAACAGTGGATCTACAAGATCTACAACGAACGAGACGACGTTGTCTCGCTCGAATCCATCGGCACAAAGATCTCGCTCCAGGAGATCTATTCCAACATTAAATTCCGCCACGCCGAGCTCAGCAGCAGGGCGGTCAACTGATTTAAAGCACTTGCTTATTTAAAACAAGCGTTTAAAGCATTGTCTTAAACCGTCATTCACATCAGATTTACCGGGTCGATCTCGACATGGACGATGCGAAGGTCGCAGCCGCGGGCTTCGGATTCGGCGAGAGCCGTGTCGAGCATCGAGCGGAGCTCGCGGCGGTTTTGGGATTTAAGGATGATCTGCTGGCGGTACTGGTTCTTGATCCGGGCGATCGAGGCTTGAGCGGGCCCGAGGATGCGTGCGCGTTTTTCGGGATCGGCGCGGTCGAGCGATTCGCGAAGGATCTGGGCAGCCTTAACTGCGTACTCGAGCTTTCGGTGAACTAT